>JAIWNK010000043.1 GCA_020216845.1 Anaerolinea sp.
GGTCTTCTCCGGTTTCTAGTGTTTTAGCATACCTATTTTACCGAAGAAGACCTTTCTTTGTCTTTGTCAAGCAAGCTTGTGAATGCCGTGTGCTTGATGCCCACAAACAGCAACAGCGGGCGACTTGCATCGCCCGCTGCTCTTCAAGCGAACAACAAGGGTCTAGTAGTAGGTAATATCCCAGTGATTGCCCTCGTAATAATAGATATTGCCGGCAGCATCTTTGTACTTGCTGCCACCAATCGGCGTGTAGTGGTTGTAGATGTAGTTGCTGATGCAAGAAGACATGCCAATATCCACCTTATAGCCGTTCCAGTGTGAATAGGTGCCGGCGGCATGGCCGGTCTCGGTGCCGCCCGTCATCGTAATGGCACAACCCGAGGCATTCTTGAAATTGATCAGCCCGGTAATGGCGCTCTGCCGCAAGCTGCGCAACCCCGTGCAAGAAGTGTTGCAGCGGTTGGAGCAAGAACCGCTTGAGCTAATCACAATGCCGGCATTGGTCAACTGAATGCGCACCGAAGATTCGCTCAGGCCATCATAGCCGCTGACCAAATATTGCCAGGTCGTTGGCCCCACCACACCATCCGCACCCAAACCATTGGCGTTCTGATAAGCAATCACGGCGCTCTGCGTCCCAGAGCCAAACGCGCCATCCACCGAAACGCTGCACCCATAGCGGTTGGCAAGCTGATCCTGCACGGCGCGCACGGCATCGCCACTGCTGCCATATTGCACGGTGACAACCAGTTTTGTCCAGGTGTTCTCGCCCACAATGCCATCCGGCGTCAGACCCTTGGCTGTCTGAAAGCTCTTGACGGCGTTTTCAGTTGTCGTATCAAAACTGCCATTGACCGAAACACTGTAGCCGCGCGAGCGCAGCAGATATTGAATGCTGACGACGTTGCGACCGGTGTTACCCTTCTTGACCACCGGCCAATAGGCAGCAGAAACGACGATGGTGGCGAGCAACAGCAACGTCACCGCCAGGAAAATGGAACGAGCAAGAGAACGGGATTTCATCAGCAGATCTCCTTAAGAAAAAATGAGGAATTTGGGTAGACGCGATTTGCGTCAGTCGGTAACCGATAGTATCGCGCTACCGCGCCATCCATTCCATCGCGTTTTCGTCTAAAAAATTGTCTTTTTAGGTTCTCAAGGCAGGGTCTCCTGCTGCAACCAATACAGGGCATTGCGCAAGAAATACAAATTATCGCCCAACGACCAGCTTTCGCCAGCTCGGATGTTGGTCACATCACTGACATCTTGATACATCAGCGGATAAACAACCACCCTACCCTTGCCAAATTCTGCTACAGCCAAAATCGGTTGATAGGGTTTGGTTACCCCGCCAGACAAAATCGTCACTGCAGGCGAGTTAACCATCAAAGCAACCGGTTGCCGCTCATCATTAAACGTGTCCACCGAAAAAATTATCACGTCCTTCAGCAGTGGATGGGACGATTGCACAGGAATATTGCTATTCGGCACAACGTCTGTTCCAATCGAAACGCCAAACATCCTTGCAACATCTTTCGTATAAAAGGTCGCAAGACCATCTTGCGTACGTTGTTGATCTGCCTGCAATAACAAACCACCACCATCTTCCACAAACTTGCGAATTTCAGCCAGTTCTTCTTCTGTAAACGCCAGCATATTATTTTGAATGGCCAAAAGAGAGATCTGTTCCCTTTCCAAATATGCCGCAGTCAGTGGTTCCACATCCAATTCCTTCACTTCCCATCCCTTTTCAGCCGCAAATTGGGCTAATTTTGTGTCTTTCTTGGGGCAATGATGAACCTCTAGCCCCAGCACACGCTTTTTGACCTCTGACGATGGTGTGAGGCGCGAATTGGCTGCATAGACCTGCTCAGCAATGCGAACGGAATCCACCTCAATGGTTTCGTTCTTGCCCCAGGAAACTCGATCAAGCCGAATATGCATCGGCTTTCCGGCTGGCACCCCTACTGTGTGCGTGGCAACCTGTTGTTGATCCACATAGAAGCGCACTTCAGAAGCTGAGAACTCAATCCGATAGGTATGCCACTCTGTTATATCTAAATTTTCAATCGTCACACTTTGCACAGGGGCATCGCGGTTTTCCCGTACCCAGGCTTGGAAGAGGCCCTGCTCACCCACCCCAAACATCAAATACCCCTCATGGTTATCACCCCAGAAGCCCCAGAACCCACCATCCACACTACTGGAACGCGCTCTCACTTCAAAACTTTGCCATACCTCACTCGGGGTCAATAACAATTTGGAAAGCACCCAGCCACCGCCGCCATTGGTATCGCCTCCCCAAATAGAGAGAACGCCATCCGAAACTTTGTAGCCAGAGTTTGCACTATTGGTGCCAAAATTCCAAAGCTGCGCATCCAAATCCGGGCCATCAAACTCGTCTTCAAACACCGTTTGCCATTCCAATGCAGCTGGCTGCGTCGGGGAAGGCGTATCGGAAGGCTGCGGCAAGGGAGGAGGCGGCGGAAGCGTAATCGTAACTGGCACCTCAACCGTCACAACAACCGGCGTAGCTGAACCACAAGCCAGTGTAATGACAAAAAACACTACACCGACAACCAACAAAGCCCGTGTACTGATTTTCATGTTTGGCTCCTTAGCACTCAAAATGGATCGGTAACACAGAGTATCGCGCACCCTACGCTGTAATTCAACCCCACTGTGCGACAGCTTTCCGGGTGTGCAGCAAGCCAAAGCAAGGTGACAGTCACTCAGGGCTATTGCACCACAATTTTGCGATACACAGGGTAGGCGTTGCCGTCCAGGTCTTCGACGATGAAGCCAATCACATACTCACCTGCTGCTGCGTAAAGCTGCACCCATTCAAAAGGCTGTGTGCCGAAGGTCAACACCGGCCCATCTTCCTGCACAGTTTGCCGCACAGCGCCATTGGCATCCAGGTCGAGCCATTTTTCGCGCAGCGTAAAGGTATCGCCAACAGCAGGCGTAATTTCACGCGGCGCACCAGCTTCTGCCTCTCCAGAAAAGCCCAGCACACGCACCAACTTGCCATCTTGAAAGACCAATTGAGCGTTTTGCTGCTCACCAGTTTGCACAAAGGTATACACACCTTCCACCGTATAGGTTGCGTCCTCTGCTGCCGCGCCATATTGATCGGGCTGGAAGAGCGCCACGGCGTCTTGCCGGCCATCCCGAATTGCAAACACTGTCGGCTGCCAGGTAAAGTTCAGCGTAAAACCATCGTCCGGCCAAACCGGGTAGAAGACATCGTTCACCTTTCGAGTGTCAGGGCTTTCCAAAAAATCAATGTCGGTCACATTGAGCGAATTGGCCGCTGCATCGTAATAACCGACAAACAGATACACATACCCAATCTGACTTCCCTGCACATCCACGCTGAGCTTGACCGATTGATCAATGTTGAGCGAATCGGTCGAGGCACGCAAATTGGAAAGCGTCACCCTGCCAGCACCCGGGGCACGGGTTGTCACATTGCCAGCAGGGACATAGGGGGTTGAAACGGCATCTTCAAAGCCGCGATCAAGATAATGATAGGCCAGAAAATCATCCCACAAAGAAAGCGCAGCGAAACGATCTGCAACCCGCGTATAGGACTGCGGGCCAGCAATCGGTGAACGATAGAGGGTGGAGTTGGGGAAATAAACGGTCAGGCCCATCGAACCTTTGCGCGCTGCGCCGTGCTTCTCCGCGACAATCAATTGTCGCAAACTTTTCAATACCTCATCCGCTGATTGCTGAACAGCCGCATTTGACGTATTGGCGCGTAGCAGACTGACAAAATGGCCCAGGTCAATATAAGAAGGGGGCACCTCGCGCCCAAAAATACTGGTGTAAGACTGCGCATAACTGCGAGCCTGCGCCACCAAAGCCTGATCTTCACTCTGAAGCTGATAGGAAAAGTGATTGTATTGGGTGAGAAAGGCAGGCAACGCGTCCAAATCTACCGCCGTCAGGGTGGCATCGCGCCCCAACTGCGCCGCCAACTGATCGGCGGAGGCAATTGCCCCACCGCCAAAGAACGAATCGAGCGGTGAACCGCCGCGCAAAAATTCCGCACGGGCTGCCGGGTCCTGAACGCGTTGATCTTCGATGATGTAGCCATTCACAATCGCCTTGCTCAAATCTGCGCCGCTCATCTCCGGGTTTTGGACAAGTTCCGCCAGAAAACTGGCATAAGCCCAACCAATTGCCGGCTCAACCTCTTCTGAAGCAACCGCATAGTGAGCGTACGGCTGAAGAGCCGTCATCACCTCCAGCTGTGCCATCAAACAGGCATCCATGCCAATCAACTCAAACCGGTCTATGCCAGCGGCAGAACGAGCCTGCTCCAGAGCCCGACTCAACTCCATCAGATACAATTGATTGCCCAAACGGTCCACCAATGGAATTCCGCCCCCGCCTGAACGACGATGCGAAGGGTCACTCCACCCGCCCGGCCATCCCATTCCATGGTCTGACAAGATCAACACATAATGGTCGGCAGGGTAATTCTGAACTCCCCAGGTAACAAAATCCACCAATGTGTTGGGCGAGGCCATGTCCACCTCGCCCAGTTCCTGCAACAACTGAGAGCCAACCCGATTGAGATCTGCATCACGAGTGACGTAATAGCGGCGGGCCGAAGTCCAATCGCCATCACCCGCATAGGCAGCCCGAAAGCGGTCAATTTGGGCGACAATGTGAACATTCTCGCTTGAACCGACCCGTTCCGCCTCGTTCAAATCCAGGTAAATATCCTGTTCCAGCACTTGATCATCCGCATCCTGATACAGCAGGATGGTCCAGGTTTGGTTGCCGGTTGCTGCCGGCGCGGGCGGGGTGTAATTGGAAGGGGGCAGAGTCGGTTGCGTCTGCTGCCAATCCAGCATGTTCTGTGTTGCCTGCGGCCAGGTCTCATCCTGCGGTTGCCCGATCAGCCCCTGACCATTGCTGAGCAGAAAATAGACAATGAACAACAGCACGATCAACGCCGTTCCACAGCCGCCAATTTTGGTGCCGCGCGAGGCCCCCCCAAAAGAAGGGCGCGGCATTCCACCACCGCCACTCACATCGCGACGCGGCGCATCGGCCCGCCCGGTTGGCCCAGGCCCTTTTCGTCTTCGATCTGCATCTATCTGTTGGTTCATGCTCATCTCCTTCCGCCATTTTGATTATATAACAGGTCAGCAAAAGCGCAAAAGCCCCTGCCGGGCGAACAACTCGCCCGCTATTGCGGGCAGCAATCCCTAACAAACCGCTCCAGCAATTGCCGCAAGGGAAGAGCAATCTGACTCGGCAAGCCAAGGGTTATCTCCACCAATTGACTGAAGCGCAGCCGCCACAACAGACCACGCCGGCAAGCCATTTGTCTGCGCCAGCTTCATAAGCATAGCACAGTGTTGGCGATTTGCAAGGAACGCCTCGCATTTGTGACTGCTTGCGTGCCTGCCAACCTCAAAGTGTATTACCAAATGGCGCGCACCAATTGATTGAGCGCCCGAGCGATTTCAATCAATTTATTGCAATCCACAATCCTCGGGTTGTCTTTGGGGGTGTGGGTAATATCCTGATTTTCCATATGCTCTAACAACCACAGCGAAGACACCGCAATCGCCGGGCAACCCTGCTGCAAGAAGATGCTGTGATCGCCCTGATACCAGGGGGGACCTTCGACAATGCCATCATAATCTTGTAACACCCGGCTGACCTGCTCATGCAGGTCTTGCGGTAGCCCCATCAACGAGAAGGCAGAGGGACCGTCTTTATACCCCGCGCCGTCAATGTTGATATTCAAAAGGATCTCGCCAAAGCGGCCCTCGTTCTCGCGCAGATACGCCATCTGCCCTGGGACGGCATAATGATCTTCGCCGTTAAAGGCAATCAACTCCACCCGACGCGAAGGCTTTTCTTCGAACAGCAGGTCGGCCAGCAAAATCAACACAACGAGGCCAGTTGCGTTATCGATTGCGCCGGGCGTGCCCCGCTTGGCGTCAATGTGGGCAGTGATGACAATTCGCCCCTGCGGATTGTCGCCCTGATGCGCAATGATGTTGAAAGCCTTCGCCGGCAAGCGTTCCGAACGTGACTCAAGCGAAATGCAACTGCCGCAATAAGGCAGCAATCGTTGCCCTTCCTCAGCAGTCATATACACCGAAGGAATGTTGAAGTCCCCATCCTCAATCAGCGGAAACGGATACACCCCACCCGCCACCGCCGAGTTTCTGCCAGTTGCCGAAACGATTGCCGCCGGTTGGCCTGCTTCTAACAAGGCAAGGATGCGCTGATGCGTTTCGGGATTGTAGAAGACAAAGTTTTTGGGCGCCAATGGTTCAGCTGCAATCTCCCCATAAAGAAGCACAATCTTGCCGGTCAGGTTAGCTTTCTCCAGGTCTTGCAGCGTGGCAATGCCGATCAATTCCGCCTGGACATCACAGCCCAGGGAATAGGGGCTGACAAACACAGCAAACGAATCGCCACCGGCGCGCAGTTCTGCGCCCTGCTCTTTCCAATCGAACACATTCAGTTTGGGTGTTTCCACCACCTCCCAGCCCCTGCCCACCATCGCTCGCGCAAAAACATGGGCCGCCAGATAATTGCCCCGGCTGCCCACCGTCCGCTCAGGGATTTCCTCGCACAGCGTATGCAAATAGTCCTCACTTAGGGCACGGAGAAAGGTATAGAAAAAAGAAGTATCCATGAAAAGCCTCGCTTTCTTTAGAAGCCACAAGCGGAAAATCATTCTATCACCCAACGGTTCAACGCCTCTTTTGGAATTGTACCACCGTCCAAGCCAGCAAAGGCAGCAGCGCGCAACCAATCGGCACCCAAGCCGCATCTCCCGGAGAACGAATGCTAAAGAAAAAGACCGCAACTGACTCGGCGGGGATTTGAACCAGGCCGGCTGTGTCACTCAAGTATTGAATGGGGCGGCCATCATCCACCGGCTGCAATTCTCCCATCAGACGATAGGCGCGCAAGTCATCGCAGTTGTAAAACCCATGCACCCGCACAAAAACAATCGCGGTTCTTTGGGCATCGGTAAAAACCGCATCCGTCCAACGCTGATCGCGAAAAAGGGTCTGATAGCCGGTCTGCCGAATGCTGTTACATTCCCAAACAGCGTCGGTAATGGTGATGTATTGCACCTGATCAAAGACGAGAAAATCCGGCTCGTTTTGGAGCGCCAGGGTCACCGCCTGCGCCAGGGTGACCGCCTACGGCGTGAGCGGAAATCGCAGCGCCTCATACAAACTGCCCACAAAAAAGAACAGGTACAAGACCATCAGGCCAATTGCCAGAATTAGCCGCAGACATTTAGACGTTGGACCCAGTCTCCGTTGCATGAGCACACTTAAGTTGCTGCTGAGTAAGCGCTAATCTGAATGAACGAGGCGTCTATTGAAGGACACGACCAGACTAAAGCCACACGCTTTCCCCCAAAACATGATAAGCTTGTCCCATTTCTAACAAAAACACCTTGGTCTATTCTACCTCTTCAATATCAGCATACAGCATTGGACGCGCATTTTGTCGTGCTCTAAATTTTGTGCCGTGATTATGTCCCGTGCGCGCGTCAAAATCTATGAGCACATTTCCTTCCATAATCGCCTTGATGAATCTATCAATGCTAAAACCGCGCAGAATCAAAATACGGCTATAATAAAAAAATTCCGTATCATTCTCTTTTTTTACTTCAGCTTGAATATAAAAAGTGTTCAATAATTTTGTACCAGCTTTATGTTCGAGATCATTAAAGCCCCAATATGGTTGAGGATCTAATTCGCCTAGTCCAACGCGTTTTTTGACAGCATCCAACCAATCTGAATGGCACGGATCAACCCGGCTGGCATCAAAAGAAACCAAAACTTTGCGGTCGTCTTCATCAACCCGCACCATAAATCCTCTGCTACTTCTTTGCAGTCCATTAATAGTTTGACGAAAACTCATTTCGTTAGATGGATACTGTATACCTGCAAATTCATGTTGCCAGCCATATTTTGGCAGAAGAATATTCGGCACAAATTTCAATGCTCTTGGAGATGGTTCCATATGAAAAAGCGTTGTCAGAGCAGATGTCCCCGCTCGTTGACATTTCAACTCCCATTCTGATGCGTTTGGAATAGGCAAATTGTTCTCTCGAATGCCCAGCAAATCTTCAAGCGTATTGCCAATACCTCCTGCATTGCCTGGGCGGGCATTAGGTATCCAGCCTCGATTTCTGATAACCTTCAATGCATCAATTAAAGATTCTTTAGTATAAATTTTCATGATTCTGAAGGCCTCCAAAAATCAAGCAAATATTCAAAAGTTGTTCCCATTGTTATATAGTTGCTTGGATAACCAAAAATCCCAATTTTATTGACAATATTTGTTCTGTCCCAAATAATTGTATTTCGGAGTTCATATCCCCGCTGACGTAATTCGTTAATCAACGCAACATGAATAGTAATGCGCTCATTCTCCCACCACATATCGGGAACATTAATAACACAATGACCTTTTGGACGAAGTAAAGGCAACGCCTTTTCAAAAATATCACCCATTGCCTTTGTATAATCTTCCAAGGACATTGTTCCTAAATCTCGCGGGTCTTGAGAATACTGTTCCACCTTGTGTAATTGCTCATTGTTTCTCTCTCGACGCGATTTATTTTTTCGTTGCCTATTCAGTAAATTGGCATAAGGTGGAGAAGTCCATATCAAACTAATTGAATTAGGCTCAAAATAGTAAGGAATATGCAATGCGTCATCCTGTATTGCTATTTGTTGTGCTTGGTTAAACAAATTGTTGGTTACCAATCTTTCAACACATAACTGCACATATTTTTCTTGCAAATCAAAACCTACAGCATTGCGGTTAAGGTCTTGCGCCGCGACAAGGGTTGTTCCACTCCCCACAAAAGGATCTAATACCAGTTCACCTTCATGAGTAAAAAGGCTTATTACTCTTTTTGCCAAAGAAATGGGGAAGGTAGCAGGATGTAAGTTCTTATCTCGAACATCTCTGCCCTCATAGAAGAATTGCCAGACACCAATTTGGCTCTTGAGCCAATCTTTTGCAGATAAACAATTCAAGTGATTTGGCGCACAAGCACACGTACGCTGCGTTCCAATATTGAGTTTGGTTCGATAAATTTCTGTCGTTTCTTTGATCAGGCGAGGCAAACAATTTGCAGAAGATTCAACATCATTGGTCATCTTTTGTTTTCTCCAGCCCTGATTCTATCATATTGCTCAAGATTATAAATTTTAATCGCTGCCCATATTGCAGAGAGGAGACCTTTCAACGCTCCATTTAGCGCCCTGATGCAACGAATCGCGGGGTAAGTGTGTTCATCACAGAACATTTTTGGGGTGCGGCTTAGTTTGACGTGCACTGCCTCACATTAAGCTTGCCGACCAACACATAGATCAGGCCAACGACAGCCCAAAAAGCCCCCGCCCATCAACAAGAAACCGCCAAACTCCATTGCGCCATCCAAGACAAGCACAAACAACAGACCCAGCAAAAACACGCCCCACAACAGGCCATATAGACGAATTTTTTTGGGCAGCGTAAAGCTCGGTTTCAACCCATTCCTCATTCGCTGACTTTTGGAGTTTCAAATTGCCCTGTACCATCCGGCTTCACCTCATCCAACAGGCGACGCTCGCCTTGCAGTTTGCGGATCTCGGTCACATCCTGCGTCACCTCCAGTGTGCCGTAGAATTTGCCTTGCGCATCACGCAACGCAAAATAACGAATGTGGATGAAGCGGCTCTCTTGCCCCTCTTGCGGCCTGGTTTGAATCCAAAATTCGGCGGTATCCCGTTTGCCAGAACGAAAATCCTCCAAAATTTTGAACACAATTTGAACGCTATCCGGATGATGACAATTAAGCACATTTCGGCCAATGATATCCGGCGTGCGCTCAAAGACACGGTTCTTGCCACCCGAATAGAAGCGTACATCGTTCGCCGCATCCACAAAGGTCACATCCACCGGCAAGTGCGTAAAAATCAGGGCAATTTGCTCGGGC
>JAIWNK010000048.1 GCA_020216845.1 Anaerolinea sp.
CATGATGAACACACCAACGTTGATGACGCCAAACGGCTCAGGATCATGTGCGTTGGGGTTGATCTGCGAGCCATCCGCCGCCAGCAGGGAATGCAGCGGCAGCTGCGGGGCAGGCGGCAGGTGAGCCGTGAGGGGCTGATCCAGCGGGACGGCGCAGCGCAAGGTCGGCGCATGTTGAACAACCTGCGCCACACGGCTGCGCAAGGCGTCGAGCTCTTCGGCCAATTCGGCCAGGCAGCGGCGGGCGAGCTCCACCCGCTCCAGGCGCTCACGCGCAACGCGCGGGGCCAATTGACCCATCTCGCGGATTTGGAGCTGAATTTGCGCAAAATTGACCGGGGACATTGCCTGCCTTTCCGCAGAAAAATGGAACATTTGTATTATGATGGCATTCATGGCAATTGTCAAGGTGGGCATGACGGTCTTCAACCCAGCCTCGCCCACCTCATCCCCCGTCATGCCTCCCTCGGCGCAGCATTTCACCCTCAAATGCACTTGCTTGCAACCGACGGGCGTGATATAGTTTTAACGTGCCCAAAAATATCCTCGTCGCTTCTCCACACCCCACCTTCGGCGAGCTGCTGCGGCTCAGCCTGGAGGAATGTTGTGCCTATTACGTGCGTCTCGTGCAATCCTGCAAAGAAATTGAAGACATCAGTCAGCGCATGAACTTCGACCTGGCATTGCTTGATGCTGAGCTAAGCGATCAGCCCTTCCCCGAAACGGTGCAACGATTAATGGAGCGCTTCCCCAATCTAAAGCTGATCGTCTTCCCGCCCGAAAACAACCCCCAACACCCCGATATGGCCGGGCTGCGCCCACACGCTTACATGAACAAACCCTTCTACCTGCCCGACCTTGTGGAAGTGATTGAAAGTTTGTTGTCCGTTCCCAGCGCCCCTGCGTCAGCGATGCTTGCGCCCCCAACGCCTGCCCCGGCCTGGTTGCAAGATGTGAACACCGCTGCGCAACACCTCACCCGCCTGCTGCTGGAATCTTCTGCACAGGCCGCCCTGATCACGCGCCGGACCGAAATTTGGGCCTATGCCGGGCACCTCGATCAGCCTACCGCCCAGGAAATTGCCACCGTGATGGGCCGTGCCTGGGATAAATATGCCCAAACGGACCTGGCGCGCTTTGTGCGCCTGGAAAACGGCGGCGAGTTCCTCGTCTATGCCACATCGCTGATTGGGGAGATGGTGTTGGCCATGGTCTACGATGTCTCCATGCCGCTGACGCGCATCCGCTCACAAGCCAGCAAACTGGCGCGCGCCCTGGCAAGTGCCACCAACACCGCCCCGCAGCTTCCGCAGCCCGAAGAAGCCGTCTCGCCGACAGCGCCTGAGGAAGAGGAAATGGAAGGCCCCGATCTGAGCGAGCAAGAACGCCTTGATATTCTTGCCATGCTCTCCGACATGCCTTCGCCCGACCCCGAGCCGAACAGCGAGGCAGCCCTCTGGCAAACCGAAATATTTTCGCTCCCCGCAACGAGCGAGGCCATCGCCGAGCCGCCAACCGCAGCACAGGCAAGCGAACAGGAAGTGGTGTCGCTTGTCGTCGAACAAGAGCCTAGCACAGAGACGCGCCCCGCTCAGGCAAGCGAACAGGAAGTAGTGTCGCTTGTCGTTGAAGAAGAGCCCAGCACAGAGACGCGCCCCGCTCAGGCAAGTGAACAGGAAGTGGTGTCGTTTGTTGTTGAAGAAGAGCCCTGCGCCGAGACGCAACCCGCCCAGGCAACCTTGCTGGAAGAAACCCGCCCGATTGTGCGGCAACCCGTCAGCGAGGCGCTGCCGCTTGCGCTGAACGACCTCGACCCGGCGGCGCCCGGCTTGAGCTACCTGGCCTACACCTGCATTCTGTTGCCGCGCTTTAGCGAACACTTCCTAACCGGCGAGCTAGCCGCCCAACTCGGCCAATGGCTGCCGGAGCTGTGCGTTGCGTTTGGCTGGCGGCTGGAAGGCATCGCCATCCGCCCAGAATATTTGCAGTGGACGTTGCGCGTCCCGCCGGCAGTTTCTCCCGGCGCATTGGTGCGCACCTTACGTCAACAAACCTCGCAGCGCGTTTTTCATGCCTTTCCACACCTCAAGAACCCCGCCGAAGATTTTTGGGCGCCCGGCTATCTCATCGTGAGCGGGGCACAACCCCCCGCTGCGGACCTGCTGCGCGAATACATGGAGCAAACTCGCCGCCGTCAGGGAAAGGCCACCCGAAAATCAAGAAAAGAGTCTGTTCATGCCTCCCGTTCTGTTTCTGATTGATGGCCACGCCCTGGCCTACCGCGCCTATTATGCCCTGACCGCCGGCGGCAGCCAACGCCTGACGACCAGCAAGGGCGAACCAACCGCTGGCATCTATGGCTTTGCCAGCGTGCTGCTACGCCTGTTGGAACAGGAGCACCCCGAATATCTCGCCGTCGCTTTTGACACCGGCAAAACCTTTCGCAACGAACTCTACCCCGAATATAAGGCGACGCGCGCCAAAATGCCGGATGACCTGCGCCCACAAATCGAGCACATTCGTCGCCTGGTAGATGCTTTTGGCATTCCGCGCCTGGAAGTGGAAGGCGTCGAGGCGGATGATGTGCTTGGCAGCATTGCCCAACAAGCCGTACAACATGGCCTGGGCGTTAAAATCATCACCGGCGACCGCGACTTGCTACAATTGGTCAACGCCCGCGTGATCATCAACCTGGCTGGCAGCAAACTGGCCGAAGCGCGTGACTTTACGCCCGAAACGGTTGTCGAAGTGCTGGGCGTACGCCCCGAACAAGTTGTGGATTACAAAGCACTGGTCGGCGACACCTCGGATAACATCCCCGGTGTCAGCGGGGTGGGCGAAAAAACCGCCGTGCAGCTGCTGCAACAATACCCCACCCTGGATGCGATTTACGCCAACCTGGAGGCGTTGACGCCGCGCGTGCGCACCCGCCTGGAGGCCGGGCGGGAATCAGCTTATCTCAGCCGCAGATTGGCAACCATCCGCACCGACGTGCCGCTTTCACTGGAAATTGAACGCGCCCGCACCACGCACCTCAACTTTTCCGCTGCCGAGGCCATCTTCCACGAGCTGGAATTTCGCACCCTGTTGCGCCGCTTACAAACCATCGCCGCACAATTCAACGAGCAAGCGCCCACCCCCACCCAACAGCTCAGCCTGTTTGGCGAGCCGCTGCGCCGCCTGGGGCAGCCGCCGCGCCCCGACCTGCGCACGCGCATCGTCACCACGCCGGACGAACTCTCTGCCCTGGTGCAGGCGCTGGAGACCGCAGAATGGATCGCGCTGGATACGGAAACGACTGACACCGACCCGATGAAAGCCGCCCTGGTTGGCATTTCGCTGGCCATCTCGCCCGATGAAGGCTGGTATATCCCCGTCGGTCACACCACCCTGGAAGCCTCACAACTACCGCTCGAAGAGGTGCTGGCCGCCCTCCGCCCGGCATTGACCCATGCACAGCAACCCAAGCTCGGCCAAAACCTCAAATATGATTGCATCGTGCTGGCACAGCACGGCTTGGACGTGACTCCGTTGGCCTTTGACACGATGATTGCCCAATGGCTGATCAACCCCGATGCCCGCCTGGGCCTGAAAGACATGGCCGAAGATTGGCTCGGCATGGAGATGACGCACATCGAAGCGCTGATTGGCAAGGGCAAGAATCAGCGCAAAATGAGCGAAGTGCCCATTGACGAAGTCGCCCCCTACGCCGCCGCAGATGCTGCCGTGCCACTGCGCCTGCGTCCGCTGCTGCAAGAGCGCTTGCAAGCCCTTCAGGCAGACCGGCTGTTGCATGAGATTGAAATGCCACTTGTGCCGGTTCTGGCGCAAATGGAACGCACCGGCATCCGCCTGGACGTGCCTTTCCTGGAGCAAATGTCCGGCGAGCTGAGTGAGCGGCTGAACGGGCTGGAGCAGGATATTTATCGGACTGCGGGCACAACCTTCAACATCAACTCGACCCAACAGCTTTCAGACGTGTTGTTCAAGCGCCTGGGGCTTGAGCCGCCCGACCGCAAGAAGCGCACCGCTAGCGGCCATTTTTCCACCTCCGCCGATGTGCTCGAAGAGCTGCGCGGGCAACACGCCATCCTCGACCTGTTGCTGGAATACCGCGAGCTGACCAAGCTCAAATCCACCTATGTGGATGCGCTGCCGCGTCAGGTCAACCCCAAGAGCGGGCGAGTACACACCTCCTACAACCAAACCGGCTCGGTCACCGGACGATTGGCCTCTGCCAACCCCAACCTGCAAAACATCCCCATCCGCAGCGAGCTAGGGCAGCAAGTGCGGCGGGCCTTCATCGCTGCTCCGGGCCATCAGTTGCTGTCGGTAGATTATTCACAGATTGAATTGCGCATTGTCGCTGCCATGTCGGGCGACGCGGCCATGATTGCCGCCTTCCAGGCCGGTCAAGATATTCACGCCGCAACCGCAGCCGCCATTTATGGCATTCCACTGGAGCAAGTGAGCAAAGAACAGCGCCGCCATGCCAAGGCGATCAACTTTGGGCTAATTTATGGCATGAGCGCTTTCGGGCTGAGCCGCTCCACCGACCTGACCCTGGCCGAGGCGGAACGCTTCGTCAAGGCCTACTTCGAGCGCTTCCCCGGCGTAAAAGAATACCTGGATGGCATCCGGCGCCTGGCTGCACGGCAAGGCTATGTCGAAACGCTGCTGGGACGGCGGCGCTACTTCCCCAACCTGCAATCGAATGCCAACCCGGCCTTGCGCGCCCGCGAAGAGCGCGAAGCAATCAATGCCCCCATCCAAGGCACAGCTGCTGACCTGCTCAAAATTGCCATGATTCGCCTGCCCGCTGCACTGCAAGCCGCCGGATTGCAGGCCAACCTGCTCTTACAAGTCCATGATGAGCTGGTGTTGGAGTGCAAAGACAACGAAATTGAGGCCACAGCTGACGTTGTTCAGGATATAATGGAGAAGGTCTATTCTTTGGCCGTGCCACTCCTCAGTGAGGCCCGCTTTGGACCCAACTGGGGCGAAATGCAGCCCATTAAACGTTAACTCCAAAGGCAGAAAGTATGTCAGGTAATCAAGAAGCATTCCAAAAAGCGATGAATCAGGGCAATTCCAGCGCCTGGGATCAGGCCTGGGAACAGGCGAGTCGCTACTATCGCCTGGCATTGGAAGAATTCCCCGACAACGTGCAAGCGCTCACCAACCTGGGGCTGGCGTTGTTGGAAATGCGCGAATACAACGATGCTCTGCAATATTATCAAAAAGCAGCCAAACTGGCGCCCGAAGACCCTGTTCCGGTGGATAAGATGGCGCGCATCTTTGAGCGGCAAGGACGGGTGGATTTGGCCGTGCGGGCCAGCATTCAGGCAGCTGAGTTATTCCTGCGCGCTCGCGATGTGGAGAAAGCGATTCAAAACTGGAATCAGGTGCTGAGTATGCAACCTGAGAACATTCCAGCCCGCTCGCGCCTGGCCACCGTCTATGAGAAAACTGGGCGGAAAGCCGAAGCGGTGACACAATATCTGGCCATGGCCAGCATCTTACAAAGCGCCGGCGACCGCGCCAAGGCGGCACAATTGGTGCAATATGCCTTACAGTTAATGCCCGACAGCGTGGATGCCAACGCCGCACAATCCTTGTTGCAATCCAACCTGCCGCTGCCCAAACCGCCGCGCCCGCGCGGCGGCACCGGCCCCATGCGCATGGCGGAAGTGCGACAGTTGCAAGCCCCGGTTGAAGAAACTGCCCCGCCGACCCCAGACCCCATCACGGAGGCCAAACAAAACGCCCTGGTGGAAATTGCTGCCCTGTTATTCGAGCAAGAAGATGACCCCCCTATCAGCGGCTCGATAGGACGGCGTGGCATCAGCAGCCTGACGCGCGGCACAGGTGGACTGACGATGGGCCAAAACGACCGTAGCAAGGTGTTGTTGCACCTCAGTCAGGTGATTGATTCGCAATCGCACGGTCAGGACGCTCAGGCAGCCGAAGAATTGGAACGCGCCGTCAATACCGGCCTGAACAAAGCCGCTGCACTGTTTGACCTGGGCTTGCTCCTGGTCGAGCGCGACCCGCAAAAAGCACTGCGTTACCTGCAAATGGCCATCAAACACCCAACGTATGCCCTGGCCTGCAACCTGCTGATTGGCAGCATTCACGAGTCAAACCAAAATTATCGCGAGGCGGCCATTGCTTACCTGCAAGCCCTGCGGTTGGCCGATGCGGCAGCCATTGATTCCAAGCTGGCCGATGAGGTCAGTCAGCTGTATGAACCGATCATTGACGCCCAAAACCGCGAAACGGACGAAGAAAATTTCAAGAAAATCTGTCGCGCTGTCGCGGAACAAGTTGTGCGCCCGGATTGGAAGCGCTACCTGCAAACTGCCCGACAGCAATTGCCCATACAACCCGAGGGCAACCCGCCGCTGCCACTGGCAGAAATGCTGCTAGAATCGCACAGCGGACAGGTTGTTGAATCGCTGGCCAATGTGCGCCGCCTGGCTGCCAAGGGCAAACTCAGCTCCGCCATGGAAGAGGCCTTCCACGCCCTGCAATATGCCCCCACCTACCTGCCGCTGCACATCCAAATCGGCGAGCTGCTGGCCCAAGAGGGACGCCTGCCCGAGGCTGTGCAAAAGTTCATATTGGTGGCGCAGCTCTACAGCCTGCGCGGCGAAACCACACAGGCCATCCGCCTGCTGGAACGCGTTTTGCAGCTTGCCCCCATGGACCTGAACGTGCGCAATCAACTCATCGAGCTGTTGACTGCACAAGGGCGCGTGGACGAGGCCATCCAACAATACATAGACCTTGCCAGCATCTATTACAGCCTGGCCGAACTAACCCTGGCGCGCGAAACCTATGTGGCAGCATTGCGCCTGGCGCAAGAATCCAACACGAGCCGCGAATGGCCGGTGAAGATTTTGACGCAAATTGCTGATATTGACATGCAGCGCATTGACCTGCGTCAGGCCTATCGCATCTTCGAGCAGCTGCGCACACTGGAGCCCGAAAACAGCGAGCACCGCCGCCACCTGATTGACCTGAGCTTTCGCACCGGACAAGACTCGGTTGCAACAACTGAGCTGGATGGCTACCTGGCCGTCATGGAAAATGCTGGCAAACGTGCCGAGGCCATTCAATTCGTCTCAGATTTGATCAACGAATACCCCGAACGGCTGGAATTGCGCAAACGCCTGGCCGATATGTATGTGCGCAGCGGCGAGATCGAAAAAGCCGTGGTTGAACTAGATAACCTGGCCGACATGCTCATGTCGCGCGGCAACCGCGCCGCGGCCATCGCCATCGTACAGGCGGTCATCAGCCTCAACCCGCCCAACGTGCAAGAATATCGCACGGTGCTGAAAGAGCTGCGCGGCGGTTGATTTTAGCAAGCCGTCCGGCGTCCAAGCGAAGCCAAATAGATGACGAATTGTGCTTCGCCATCCAGCCCCAACGCCTGATTGAGCACCTCGTCCTCATAGGCGGCAATCGCACATACGCCGCAATTGAGCGGCTCGGCGGCCAGGTAGAGATTCTGGCACACATGACCAGCATCCAACAACAGATAGCGATAACCGCGCTCGCCATAACGCCAGGTCATGCGCTCGGTGATTGCCACCCAAATGAAAGTCACCGCGCTGCCGCGCACCTGTCGCTGATCGTAACAGCCCTTGGTGATCACCTCAACCATTTCGGCATCCAACCGCACCGGCAAGAGCGCGTTTTCCAGTGCCACGTAACGATACAGCCCCGCTTGCAACCCCTCCACGCGATTGACGAGCAGATACGTCTCAAACGCATGGCGCGCCCCAGCAGAAGGCACCGTGCGCAGCGTCACCGGACGATGCGTCACCTCTTTGACCCCTTGGGTGGCCCAAAGCAAGAAGGACAACTCGCCCAGCGAAAGCGGCTCCTCGGCATAGGTGCGCACCGTCACGCGCTGCTCAATCACCTGACGCAGGTCAAGCGGCGGCAGTGACAGTTCCTTCGGATCGGGCAGGGCAATCAGCGGCGCGTCCAACGGATAGGGCAGCTCCAGTGCCGGCTGCGGCAAACCCTGACTCTGCGCCGAGGGGGGCAGGTAACGATGTTGCGTCAGACGCATGAATTCACGACCAATTCCATCTGAAACTTCTGACATGAGAACCTCCTGAAAGCAAAGGGTTATCGTCGCAACACACGCCGCAAGAGCATGTGCAGTTCTTCCACGCGCAACAACGCCGCCATGGCCAAATAGACCGCCGCCCCCAGCAACACGCCGCCCAAAGTCAACCAGGCCGGGGAAAGGGCCGCCGCCCAACGCAACCACCCCAACAGGGCAAGGCTCATCGCCAGCACCGCCAGGGTTGCCTGCCACACCGCCTGAGCGATGCGGCGCCCCTCCAGGCCGCCCAACCGGCGGCGCATCAGCACCAGCAAAATGATCGCCTCCAACGCCGTGGCGAATGAATTGGCCAGAGCCAACCCGCCATGCGGCGCCCACCCCAGGCGCAAAAACCCAGCTGGCAGGCTCAGGCTGAGCAGGATGTTAAGCGACATGGCGGCGACGCCGACCATCACCGGGGTGCGTGTATCATGCAGCGCATAAAAGGTGCGGCTGAGAATCTCGACCACCGCATGACCGAGCAAACCAGCCGCATACCAAAGCAAGGCCCAGGCCACCAGTCGGGTAGAAGCAGCGGTAAACTCGCCCCCCTCATATAAGAAACGCACCAACGGTACGCGCAACATGATCAAGCCCAGAGCAGCCGGAATGGAAAGCAGCAAAACGCCGCGCAAGCTACCCGCCAGCGAATGGCGCAACTGATCCAACCGCCCCAGGGCTACCTGCGCCGAAAACGTCGGCAGCGCCGCAATCGCCACCGATTGGGCAATGGCCGCCTGCGGCATCAGCATCAGCGCAAAAGCCAGCGAGATCGCCGAAACACTGCCGGCTGGCAAAGACAGGGCAATGATGGTGTTGGCAATGAAATTGATTTGCACCACGGCCACGCCCAAAATGCGCGGGCCCATCAGCAGCATCACCTGCCGCACCTCCCGCATGCGCAGCCCCAACACCAGGCTATAACTGCCGCCCAGGCGCAACAACAGCGGCGACTGCACCAGCAAGTGAAACAATGAGCCAAACAAAACACCCACCGCCAGGCGAACAATGCCCCACTCTGCCGGCAGGAAAAGCACCCCGGCGATCTGACCGAGCGAATACATCGCCGGAGCGATGGCCGGCACCCAAAAGCGCTGATGAGCATTGAGAATGCCCATCACCAGGCCGCTCAGGCCAAAGATGACCACCGTCGGCAATTGAATGCGCAAAAGCGCCACGGTCAGCGCCTCCTGACCGGCGGGCAAATCGGGCGCAAGGATAAACAAACCATAGCGCACAACCTGCGGCGCAAACAAAGCCACCAGACCGGCCACAAGCGTCAGCACCAACAGCAACAAGTTGGCAATTGCCGAAGCCAGCTTCCAGGCCTCGGCGCGGCGTTCCTGCGCCAGCAAACCGGTGAAGGTAGGGATGAAGGCCGACCCCAAAGCCCCACCCGCCATCAGGTTGAACAGCAATTCGGCCACACGGTTGGCAGCGTTGAACGAATCCAAATCAGCCGACGTGCCAAAGGTGCGATAGATCAAAATACCGCGTAACACACCGATGATTTGCGTAATCAGGAAGGCAACCATCACCGTCCCGGCGGCTCGTGCAATTTGACGAAGGGGGGAAGACTGCATGATGAAAGATTATACCATCCCAAAGCGCTCAGGGCGTCAACGGGCGAAAGCCGCGCCCATTTTGCCGCTGCACCACATCATCTGGGCAAACCGGCACACAGGGGAACGGCTCATACCAACACTGCAAATATTGCTGTGCCTGCCATAAACGGGTGCCATCGGCCAGGGTGCACGGCTCAGTCGGCAAGGATGGATAGGGCGCCGGCAAAAGCCAGGTCGAACGCAGCTGTGCAGCATCGAAGGAGCGTGCCAGGAAGAAACTCTGATAGGCCATCAAGCCAATCAGCAAGAA
>JAIWNK010000044.1 GCA_020216845.1 Anaerolinea sp.
CCAAGCGACTATGATGGCACAGGCTCATTGGCAGAAAATCTGAGCGAATTACAACTCATGCCCGCTGACCCCACCCGCAACCTGACGCTGCGTGCCGAAAACGCCATCAGCCTATCGGATGGGCGTAAATGGGGCAGTCAGATGTACATGGTATCGGTTGCACTGCCAACAGATGGCAGCCCGCTGCACTTCACCCTGACCCCACCACCGGCGGACCCCGGCCCCAACCCCGCTGCACTACGCTATAGCCGCGTTGGCTATCTTCCGCGAGGGACAAAACAAGCCATTCTTGAAATTGACTGGCGCGATTCTTTCCCCAACCCTGGCGCCACATTGGAACGAAAAACCGCCAACGGCGCCAAGCCCGTTCTGACAGGAAAGTTTTCTCCTACCCTGCAAGATTTCTGGAAGCAATTTGCTGTTTTCGATTTCAGCGCCGTCAGCGAACCGGGCGAATATCGCATTGTTTGGGCAGGGGGCACAACCGAATGGTTCCCGATTGCCAACGAGATCTTCAACGCTCGCTGGCAAAACACGTTGGATTTCTTTTTCCCTTTTCAAATGAGTCACGCAGCAGTAGATTTGGGCGGTGACCTTGCGCACGGCGCTTCTACCCTGGACGATGCTGTTGCTGTTCCGCCCAACATCATTGGCGCAGACGGTTACATCTCCTACGAGGCAGATGGCGCCTCCGGCTACGTCCCATTGGATATCGGCGGCTGGTTCGACGCTGGCGATTACGACCTAAACGTCTCGGCGCAAGCCTTTGTCGTTCATCAGCTATCCCTTGCCTGGGAAGAATTTGAACCGCAGCGCGACATTCACAGCCTGGATGTCGCCCATCGGCGACTGAATGCTAACCAACCCAACCACATCCCCGATCTATTGGAACAAATCGAATGGGGAACGCGCTGGCTGCTCTCGATGCAAGCGACCGACGGGCGCGTGTTCGTAGGCGTGGTGGAATCGCCTGAACAATACGGGAAAAACGCCCTGCCCGAAGAGATGACCGATGGCATCCCCAACAGCGGTGATGAGCGTTGGCTTTTCCATGATGCCCATAGCGACGTGAATCTCAAATTCGTTGCTGCCATGGCGGCCGCCTCGCGCGTTTTGAGCAAAACGAACCCGCAACTATCGCAGCAAGCCTGGCAAGCCGCCCTGCGGGCATGGAATTACTTTCAAACCCATCCCGAAGTCTATCGCGAAACCGTCTATTTTTCCGACCGGGAGGAGGGGCGTGAGCAAATGATCTCCGCCGCCGCTGCCGAACTTTATCTGACGCAACCTGATCCGGCCTACCTGCAAACCCTGACAGGCTTTCAATCTTACTTTGAGAACCTGCCTACCGAATGGCCGGCCCCCACCCTCAGCACACACGCTGGCTTCTGGTATGCGCCGCCCTTCCTGGCCAGGCTTTACCCGCGGCTACCTGAAGGAGCGCTCAAAACCTCCATCCGCATTGCGCTTGAAACCGCAGCCGATTCGCTCTTGCAGCTTGCCACCCCGTCACCGTTCCCACTGATGCGCGACTGGCATTACACGGAGTGGGGCATCAGCGGCGCATATATGAACGCCCTCAATGATGCCTACTGGCTAGAAAAAGCCATCCCTGAGCGCATTCAAGTTGCCGATTTGCTACCCGCTGCTTACTGGCTGTATGGTTTGCACCCGGTCAACGACTTTACCTTTGTCTTTGGCAGCGGTCTATCCGAACCGTTGTACCACTATCACGCCATTCTGCACGTACGTTTCAGGGACGCACCTGCCAGCGTTCCCGGTGCCGTTGTGCCAGGCATTGCCACTTTGACCGAATCCGGTGTTCTCTACTACCTGGATCAGCCAGAGATTTATCGCAACAATGAAGCTTGCATCTATGATGCAGCCTCCTTCCTTTTTGCACTGCTATTGCTTGAACAATCACAGCTCCCTTAAACAAGCGGTTTCTACAACAAGAAAGTGAACAAATGCGCCTAACCATCATCTTGCTTCTGACTTTCCTGTTGGTAGCCTCCTGTCAGCTTCAGCCAAGCGAGACGACTACAACGGTGCCCACCGCCCTTTCCGCCCCCCTGCCCCTGACTGCCCCCCCCGCACCAACACACAGCCCCACCCACCCCGTCCTCACCCCAACCGCGACCCTGGACAAATGGTCGCTTTGGACAAATGGCACACAACTGCGCGGCGCCAACATCTGGCAGCGCGTGCGCGTGCCCGAGCTGGATGACGACCTGCTTGGCAATGGCTACATCGGCCCGCCCTATGTTCAGGCCGACTTTGACCGCCTGGCAACCGCAGGCGCCAACTACGTCAATCTTTCCATCCCCGGCATCTTCAGCGAGCGCCCGCCCTACGCGCTGGATGAGGGCGCACAGGCCAACCTGGATGCCCTGTTACAAATGGCCGAGCGCGCCGGACTGTTTGCCGTCCTCTCCTTCCGCACCGGGCCGGGGCGCAGCGACTTCACCTTCTATCGCGATGGCGCCGGAGAATGGTTCGACCCCGCCCTGCTGATCGAAACCGTCTGGACGGAGCAAGCCGCCCAAGATGCCTGGGTGGACATGTGGCGTTACACCGCCACGCGCTATCGCGGCCAGCCGGTGATCGTCGGCTATGACCTGATGGTCGAACCCAACGCCGATGAAGTGTTGCTGGACCTCTACGACCCGGATGAGTTTTATCCGCGCTACGCCAACACACTCTACGATTGGAATCAACTCTACCCGCGCATCGTCAGCGCCATCCGTTCCGTGGATGGCGAAACGCCCATTTTGATCAGCCCCATGGGCTGGGGCAGCATTCCCTGGCTGCCCTACTTGCAGCCGGTGCAGGCCGAGCGGATTGTGTATGCCGTCCATCAATACGGGCCCTACCTCTACACCCATCAGCAGCCGGATGAAAACAAACCCTACCCGGGCGAATTTGACGTCAACTGGGACGAAATTCCCGATCGCTTCGACCGCAACTGGTTGGCAGCATACCTGGCCCCGCTGGAAGAATTCCATCAGCGGACGGGCGCACCGATCGTGGTCAACGAATTTGGCGTGGTGCGCTGGGCACCCGGTGCAGCAGAGTTCCTGGGCGACGAAATCGCCTGGTTTGAGGCACACGGCATCAACCATGCCCTGTGGGTCTGGGAGCCAACCTACGAACCATGGTACACCGAGGGCGACCGGGCAATGTACTATCCCTTTGGCCCCGACCCGAACAACCTGGAGGAAGTCGAAAACGACCTGTGGCAGGTGATTCAAAACGCCTGGGCTGCTAATAAAACCGAACGTTAAAACAATGTGGTAATGTCTTTATATTGAGCACCGTCTGACAAAAACCATCAAAAAGGCACAAGAATCCTACTTGCTGCCTCGCTACCTAGATGAAACGCAACGTTACAGAAGGATTGAATACGTTCCCTGTAGCTGCCGATCACCAGCATCTCAAGCATCTTAAAAAATTGGTGTACAATTAAATTAGATTTTTATTCCGCCAACCCATATAGGGAAATGGGGCTTGTACTTTTAATAATTGTGAGGCCAAAACATAAATTTGCATTTTTTCTCAGCTTATTTCCATTCGCTACTTATAATTGATTTATGTCAAAAAAGTTTTAAGATATAAAAAGCGCGTCAACAACATTCCGCATAAAAAGCAGGCAAGGACCTTGTTCCCAAAGCGTTTTCTACATTGCAGTTTTTTGCTTTATCCGCAAGCATTTTTTCAAAGCAGCAAGGTGATGAAAATGAATAACTTTAAAATTAAAAGCATAGATTCTGAGAAAAAATTTTTTATACAAGTAATACTTATCTATAGCTTTTTCTTTTCTGTGTTGTTGATGATAACCAACCTCAAAAAAACAATCAAGCCAAATGTATCACCAAGTAATTTGCCACTAGTTAAGCCTGATGATTCCCTTCACACATCTGAACCGCCAAAAGTAGACAAAAAAGCATTAAATCCTACTCAAAATCAAGCAACTCTAACTAAATTCATTGAAGACAACGAAAAATTAATTAACGCACTGGGCGTCTTTGTTGCAATTACAGTTTTTGTTGGTGAATTAAGATTACGAGCATTTGGGTATGTCTTATCATTTGTGTTCATGACATTAACTGTCTTGCTATGGATTGAACTTTGGAGCAAATTTCCCTCAGAGCGAGGTGACTGGAAAATTATATTATTTGAAAATATTTTATCTTTGGGAGTGCTGGCAAGTTTTGTTTATTGGTTAACCGATTTCCGAGATATTTGGCATGAGCTTTTAATCTTTTTCATTTTTAGCATAATATCAAGCTTATTCTCAATAGTCATGAAAAAGTTTAAAATATTCAACAAGCTTTTCCATACACAACCCAATAAACTGAAATGGCTTCGGATCGTATTTGGAATTATCGTTTTGACAATCATCCTGAGCAGTTCGTTTTTATTGGCACAGTTGATTGCCCCAACAGTTAATGAAATATTCGATTCAATCAATCAATCAATCAAAACTTTACCATGAGCTAAGAACCTCGAGTAATAACAAGCACTCTTTAAAAAGCAAGTTGGCATATTCGCGCTTGGAACCACAAAAACAAACAGTTCCCCGACAATTAAACAAACAGGAAAAATAACCAAACAACACTCACAAAGGTTGATCAAACGTCACACAAAGATTGCCATCACCCCATCAACGCAGCCGCCACAAAGGCAAGGATGAAGAGAAAGATCATCACCCCCAATTGGAGCGAGTAATTCTTGGGCGCAATGTGCCCCTGCCGATCCATTTTTCGGATGAGCGGAAAGAGACGCCAATAAAAGGATAGGGTTGCAAGGGCAAGCGCCAACAAGCTCAGCCGTTGCAGGGTCGCGTCTCCAAACCAGGCAATGCCGGCAAGCAGGAGCAGGAAGATCAATTTTGCCCCGGCCACCCAATAGACCAGATAGCGAACAAAATCATGAATTTCCGGGTCTTGTTTTGATTTTTCCCAGGCCGAAAACATGCCCACTGCGTTGGCGCGCTTTGAACCCGGCGCAAAATAGAGGGCCAACACGTTGGATGTCTCCAGCAGCACAAAGGCCAAAATGACAATTTTTGCAATCATTGTTTCACGCTCACAATCGGGCCAAACCGCTCAGCGGCTTTTTTTCTTTGCTTGTTTGAGGATGTCTTGCGTAGCATACCAACCGGTCAGCATTGCAATCGGCACACCGGCCGGGGAATAGGCCCATTGACCGGCCTGATAGACATTGGCAAGTGGGGTGCGCACCGATTTGGGAATGTCTTTCAGCGTGTGGACGACCGGCGGAGGCGTTTCAAACGACCAGCCGGTAATCGCCCCCTCAGAACTTCCACAGGTGCGCTGAATGGTCAACGGCGTCGCAGAAGAACGGAAAAGGATATCCGCATCAAAGTCTTGATAAATCGATTCGGATAGAATGCGAATCACCCCGGCTTCGAAGGCCTCTTTGAATTCATCATACCAACCAGCCTTCTCAACATTTTTCACGATTTGATAATCAAACAAGCAGCTGACCATGACCCCCGTTTGCCCTGCCGGGGCCAATGTTTCATCCCGCAAGGCCGGGATGGAGATTTCGTAGGTGTTGAACCTGAGATAGTCTTGCAACCATTGAAAGACTTCCTCTTTGGACTTTTGGTCGAAGTTTTGCGTCAGGTCAAGCCGCACTTGCTGATTCAACGCGCCCAGCCCTCGCCGCGAGGGGGTGTAGAACAAATGCTCGCCACCACGCTGCCGAAAATATTCGGGCGGGCGATTGACAGCAAGGTAAAGAATGAAAACGGATTCGGCTCCCCTGGCAGATTGCTTGCGCTGCGCCTCGGCTTCGACCTTTTCGGCAATTTTCGCTTCCAGCCGGGCCGGATTCAAGATGCGATACATCGTTTTCAGATCCGCCGCCCAAATTAGGGAATCATAGTGATACTCACAGCCGGTTGAGTCAATCACTTTCGATTCGGCGGGGATGATTTCAACGATATTCTTCTTGAGCCGGATCTCTCCGCCACACTCAAGCACTTTTTCTTTCAAAAGGCGGCTCAAGGCACGTGTTCCGCCGCGCGGATAGAAGTAATCGAGATACACGTAGAAATACCCCAACGCAAAATAGGTCGGCGTCCTTCTGAAAAAGTGTTGGATCAGGATGTCAATCAGCGAGGGGTTGGCAGCCTGTGCGTTGAGAAAATCTTCCATCGGCAGCTTGTATTGCTCGAATTTTCGCAAAGCCAGCAAGAACTTGAACGTCCAGGGCAAGAGCTTGCGGAAGACAAATTTTCGGTCGCTCTTCAGGTCAACCAAATTGGGGTTATCAAACTCATACAGCACTGCCGTATGTTGCGAAAGCTGCGCAATGATGGCAATAATCCGCTCAATATCCGCCTCGTCTTCGGGGTATAACTGCGTCAAGACCTGTTGATATTGCTGCAAGTCTTGCATCGAGCGCACCGCAAACAGCTGATCTTCAATGCCAATCGAAACCACGTTGGGCAAAAACTCCCATTCAATGCCCAGATTCTTTAGCATCGGCTTGACAATGCCAGAATTGACAAACGCCCTTGGGCCGGTATCGAAGACAAAGCCATTGCTTTCGAAACCGCTCACCAACCCACCGACCCGATCATTCTTATCCAACAGCAGCACATCGAAATTTTGGCAGGCCAAAAAAGCCGCGGCGGTTAAGCCCGCCATGCCAGCACCGACAATGACAACTTGCCTCTTTTCACTTTGCATCAAAACCTCCCAACTGCAAGCTGATCTGCCACAAGGTTTGCGCTGCATCCCGATCCAATGCCGGCGGAGCAGGCTCTTCGAGCGTCGTCAGGTTGAAGAATTTGCCCGAAAGGCCCTGCACCTCAGCCGAAGCGCCCAAATAATAGAGTGCTTCGGCAGCCACACTGACCGGCAGCGCCGAAGGATCAACCAGCAAACGCTTGAAGATTTTATAAAGCCATCCATTGCTTTGACCGCTGTTGGTCCTCACATTGCCCGGATGCATGGCATTGACTGTCACCGCGCTGCCCTGATAGGCCTGCTGCAAGACAAGCATCGAAAGCAATTGCGCCAGCTTGGATTCGCCATAACTTTTCAGGCCGGAATAGCGCCGTTTCTGCCACAGCAGGTCATCAAAATCCAGACCCCAAACGGCAAACCGATAGGCCTCAGAATTGACAAACAGGATGCGTCCGCGGTTTTGCGCCTTGAACTTCTCCAAAAGCACATAGTTGAGAATGAACGTGCTCAGGTA
The DNA here is from genome assembly GCA_020216845.1 of Anaerolinea sp. Lineage (GTDB taxonomy): Bacteria > Chloroflexota > Anaerolineae > Anaerolineales > Anaerolineaceae > JAIWNK01. Next base: position 7,237 of record JAIWNK010000044.1, read on the forward strand.
GTTGACCTGAAAGACCATCTCAAGGCCATCTTGGGTAAGCGTTTTTTGCGTCAGGTACACACCGGCGTTGTGAATGAGAACATCAATGTCCCGCGGCAACGCGGCCAATTGCCCAGCCGCGTCACGCACATCGGATTGTTTTGAAAAATCAGCGATGATGTAATCACAATTTGTGCGGAACTGCTGCCGCAGCTGTGCGCAGAGTTGTTCTGTCTTCTTTTCATCCCGATTGATCAACAGCAAATCGGCGCCCTGCGCAGCGAATTTCTCGGCGGTTGCGTTGCCAATTCCCGAAGTTGCCCCAGTAATGACCACAAGGCGGTGAGAAAAATCATCCGCGCAAATTTTGGGAGCTAGCTTCAGGTTGCGGATCATTGCAAAAACATTCGACCACCTGTATTGTTTTCGATACGGGTTCAACCGGCCTCCAAAAAATTGTGCAGAAATCACAGAAGCTGATTATACGTCAACTTCTTTAAAGCTGCCACTTTCAATCGCCCCAAAGCCAACCGATGGCCCCCCCGCTTGATTAAGGTGTTTTTCTATAATTTTCTTGACGTATTCTGGAATCGGAAACCGGTTTTCAACCGCCAATGTCTTCAGTCTTTCATATAACCCAATTTCGTTTTCATTCCACAAAATATCTGTGCGCCGTACTTCTCTGAGCGCAATGTGGACGTATTTAAGTCCCCTTGTGTATCCCCAGCAACCTCATAAGGCACTCGATGGTCAACTTGCAAATAACGTTGTTCAAAAGAACCATTGCAAATTGAGCATTTGCACCCGCTTTGGGCATAAAGCTCATATCGAAATTGCTTTGGAAAAGTTTGCCGGCCTTTCAATTTGCCTTTCTGAACATTGCTTATGTCCCCCAACCGATAAGCAGCTGTTGGTGTAACATTATTTCTGTAAAATATTGGACCTTAACAAAAAAGGTGAGTCAAGCGTATCCTCAACGGTGACCAAACCAAAAAAGGAGAACAGAATGACTCACCAAAACAATTATACCCTTTCTGCGGGAATGTTGGAGGGAATCACTGAAAATGGCCTGCGGCGATCCCGGAATGGATGCGCGTGCTAAAGACATGTGAACGGGTACAACAGGTAGTCACACTTTTTGCGCACAAAAGCTTTTAGCCTAAAAAACTTGCACTATCGCATTACGAAAGAAATCCAACCACATGTGCCCCGTGGTGATGCGAACCTCAGGGTGCGCTGCCGCGAAGGCGCGCAGCCGGTCGGTGTGTGGCCCCAATACAACGTTGACCAACCACGCCGGTGCATACTCCTCAAGGGCAATCGGAGCTGCGTCCGCCACATGGAAATGCCAGCCAACATCCATGCGTATCGCGACCCCGCAGTGACCCCGCGTGTGTCCATACAAAGGCACCAACCACATCTCGCGCTGAAAAGGCAAGCGAATGGCCGGCAAACCATACCAAGACTCGCCCTGCTCTTTGTACAAAACGAGCCTGGCAGCATGTGCCACATGGCGACGGACATACGCCAAATCCGTCAACTGATGAGGAATTCCCCTGAACGCCTGATATTCACGCTCGTGCACGTGCACCGTCGCATTGGGAAAATCGCCTAAGCCGCCGCAGTGATCGAAGTGCATGTGAGTAAGAACAATCTGACGCACATCTTCCGCAGCGTACCCCATGCGAGCGACCTGTTGAACAGCCGTCTCGTTGACATCCATAGGAAGCCTGGCAAACAACTGAAACAGGCGAAGAATCCATGGCGGATGTGCGTAGTCATCCCTTCCGGGGCCTGTGTCTATCAGCACAGGGCCCTGTGCAGTCTCCACCAAAAGGCAGAGCGTGCCGGTGCGCCAACGCCTCGGTAGACGCGCGTTGCATGTGAAGCAATTCAGGTAATGGATGGTCATTGAATGGAGATGCAGAAGCTCGGAAAGCGCTTATTAGAGCCTCATTGATTATATACCAAAACGTTCATGAGGCGTTCTCCATCCCCAACATATGGCTCGAACAAACCTTTTTGATGCAGCCCTCAAATTTGAGAGAAATTGCGCCATTGGCTGCACCCAATAATACACACTCATGGTTGCATCATCAACTGCTGAAGAGAGAAGAAAGCAGGTTTGGGTTGATAGGACTCGTCATACAAACACGCAGCTTCATAGTTGGTGTCAGGATGATAGACATCGTTTAGCCAATGGTGTTTTTCTGTAAATCCCCAAACAAGAAATGCTTCGCAAGCAGGCTCGCTCAAGCAAACTTCCAGCGCGTCACGATAAATTTGGGCTTGCTGTTTAAGCTTTTTAGGCGTCACAGGTTCGGGGATCGCGACATCCATTTCCGTGATGTGGACAACCAACCCCAAATCGGCAAGGCGGCGAATACTGGCGCGTAATTCATCTGGCGGAATATAATCATCCAACGTTACGTGCATTTGTAACCCCACGCCATCAACAGGAATGTCGCGGGAACGCAAATCCTTAAGCAGGTTGTAAATAGCATCCGATTTTTCGCCCAGCCCTTCACCACCATAATCATTGTAAAAAAGGAGGGCATTGGGGTCGGCCTCATGTGCAAATTGAAATGCAAGGTCAATATATTCCGGGCCAATGACTTCTGTCCATTTGCTTGGGCGCAATCCCAAAGTCTCATCATCAATGCCTTCATTAACCACATCCCAAGCGTAAATGCGATTTTTATACCTGCCCACAACGGTAGAAATGTGGTCTCGCATCACTTCAATTAACTGTTCGCGTGTCCAATGGCGATTGTTAATCCAATCC
>JAIWNK010000045.1 GCA_020216845.1 Anaerolinea sp.
GGATCTTCAGCATACCATATCAAGGCATGACCCCGGATGAGCATGTTGTTTTGTTCGGCAAAATTCACGAAGATGTCGCTCTGCTTAAAGTCGTAAAGGTCCGGCTCTGGATGAATCGGCGCAAATTTCATGTAGTATTCCGGTGTTACGATGTTAAACTGACTTACCAAAATTTGGCGATATTTCTCGTCAGCTTTATTGGTCAACCCAGTGTTATCCACAGCCGAGCCAATCAAGACATCATATCGGCAGGCAAGAGCAGACAGCGAATCGCCTGAAGGGCAGTTGGCGTTGAGCGCATCGGGGGGACGCGCCGGAAGCTCCGCCGATCCAGGAGTGATCATGGCGACGGTCGGTTGAGACAGCGATGGGGTCTGCGTTACAGGCGTCGGAGGGAAACGACAAGACATCAACAAAACCAGTACCCCAAAAATGGCCAATCGAAGTTTTTTCATACGCACTCCCACATTAAGCAAAATCTTTTTTTAACTTACGGCAAAGATTGCCCCACCCACAGACAAACGCAACATCCGGCGCGAGTGCGTGTTGGGCAGCAAGATTAAATTCTACTGTATCCGTTCGCGCCTTCCTTGAAGAACTTCTTGAATTGCCAAATCTAAGCCCCTTTCAACAAACATAGAATGTATCCATGGTTCCCCAGAAGCAACTTTCATACCGATACCACCTGCCATATAGCGAATATGGCGCATATCCGCGTAATTGCCGGGCCATGCAATTTCATCCAAGTCTCGCAATAGCAGCTCCAAATTGTGTTCTGTACAAACAACTTCAGACGCCAGGCATCCCACATACGTTTGACCGCCATCATCGCCTGACAAAATGACAACGCCATCTTCGTAAGCCTTAGCCTCATTCAAGGTCTTGAGCACAACCAATGGGGCCTCGCGCGCGGTAGCTTTTGACGCAAGACTCTGTTCTAATGGAATGATGGTAGTTTGAGAAGCTTGAGGAAGTTTTTCTTCCCTCTCCATAACCCATCTTTGGGCGTCAATATTTGCTGTAATCACTTGAAAAGTCTCTTCAGCGGACAACTCCGTTTTTTGGATAAGCGTTGTTGCCAATCCATCAACGGCTTTCCAGTGACTTTCCAATTTCTCAATCATCTCGTAGAGTGTAGAAAGGGTTTCGGCAAAAATCTGTTCATCACTGAGGTTTCGATCAAGATCTACCCAAAACCATTGAGTCGCATAATACGCCTTTTCAAATTCAGCATCGGACAATGAAGGTTCTTCCGTGGTTTTCCATCGTATTCTTTCGGCGGCACATCCTCCTAAAAGGATCAGATGCGTTGCCCTCCAGAATTCCGCCACATCCCGCCAATTTGTACGATTGCCAATGACTGACACCCCGGCAAATCCTTTGCAATACTTCAGAAGCGTAGAAGGGATTTGGGTCGGAGATATAGCATCATCGCCTTTGGCCAAATTGAAACACAGCATGTATAAAGCCAGAGCACACCCTGCCTCACGATACGCCTTTCGGGATAATTCATTCTCAGGTTCAATCATTGCTTGAACACTCTTTGTTTGGCCATCCAACGGCATGCGGGGCGTGTTGCTGTGCACAATGCCTGACCGCCTTTGCCCGTTCACCCCCCCAACTTTTGATAAGCCATAAGAATATACGGTTTGGCGACTTCAAAATCCTCCATATTCTTTACGGAAATTTCAAAATCTCCCGGGGCATGACGCCCCTTGTCTGTCACATCTCTCGAATTTTTCGGCGGATTGGCGATTTCCTTTGGATTCAGCTTCAAGTATAGCAAAACTCGTTGAGTTTGCAATTCCATACAAACGATGTTCTGAGATATTTTATAGGCAATGTAATTCTTTTTCGGGACTTCCTGGATATCCGCATCCAATCCTGTGATAAACTCCTGAATGGCAAAAGCCAATTCTTTGATTTGAGCGCTTTTGCCCTCAAGGTGTTCTTCAACCGTATAAACAGCTGTCGCTCTTGTAAGTGCCGCCTTCTTCCCGGCTGCAACCATAACAGGATTTTTTCCACTCACTTCAGGCTGTTCTTGTTCGCTGGCTAATGGGGAGTAGCCTGTCTGTACTTTTTCAAGATACAAGAAACGGTTTTGAAAAAGGTGATATGCCCAAAGTTCAATATTGGCGCCCATCACTTGAACCGCGTACAAGTCATACTTCTTGTAGTTGGGCGCAATACAAATCACACGAATTTCTGACCAATCTACGTCTATTGAATCGCCCAATGCCTTCTGAACCGCTCTTTCAAAATCGCCCTTATGGTCTTTTAACCATGCCAAATAATACAAACTTTGATTGATCAATTCGGAAGATTCGACCTTCTTATATTCGATGATGACGGGATTATCATCTTCCGATAAGGCCAAAGTATCAATTCTCCCTGAATGCTGTAAACCTGTCGAAAATTCCGACTGAATCAAACGACAATTGAACACAGTTTCAAGATTACGCTCAACAATTGCCTGTAAATTTTTTTCAAGTGCAAAATTTGATTGCGGCAGAATAGATAATGTTTGACCCGAGATTTCAAATAGTGGCATAGCTTTTTCAACCGTCCTTTCATTTCCAGGGCAAGCAATCTTGATTCACTTTCATTATAGCACGACAACCGGCAAGCCCCCCTGCCCGCCTGTCTGTGAAAAAGCAAAAAGCGCCCTTGCGGTGCAAGTTGGGCCAAATCCGTCAAGTCGCCCGCAGTACCAAAGTCTGTGAAAAAGCAAAAAGCGCCCTTGCGGTGCAAGGACGCTCATGTGCTTCTTTCAATCCGTCGGCGAGCTTAGGCTGCCGTCGCGCATGAAACAATGCTCACTTCTTGTGAACGAAATAATTGAGCAGCCCTCCCTCCCCCGAATTGGCTTGCGTAACTGCCAGCCAGGCTTGCGCCATATTGGACGCGCCGCGATAAATCAGGTACCGCGGCGACCATTGCGGATGAAATTTTTCTTTAAAGGCGTGCAAGCCTTTGAAGTTATAGAATTGATTGACATGCTCATAAATAAAATGCATGACGCGTTCAATGGCTGGATCATCCGGGTGTTCACCCACCCCCGAAAGTGCGCTCAACCCCAAATTAAAAGTGTCGTATCCTTGCTGTTTTGCCCACTCAAACAGAGACACAAACATGAACTCCATTGTCCCGTTTTCAAGCTCACGGCGGCGGCGCATCAGGTCAATCGTGACTTCGTTCCGCTGATATTCTGGCACAATGTTGGCAAAGGCAGCAACCCACCCTTCTGGAGCATGAACCGCGGCGATGGGAGAATTGCGGATATACTCATCCTCAAACCAGCCAAGTGAAAAGCGTTTTTCCGAACCGTGCATCATCGTCAACCATTCATCACTGATTGCGCGCAATTCCGAGAGCAATTCATCAGAAATGGGTGGCTGATGCAAGATAAATGTGTAACCGGCCTTCTTCAACTTATTGAACGGCGGACGCAGCGGCTTTCCATCCTTGCCTTCCAGTGAGAAAGTCTTCAAATTGACAATGCCCTCGTGACCGAGGCACAACGCATCAAAGCCAGCAGCCTTATACGCTTCCAGCGTATAAGGCTGAGTCTGGTAAAAGACCAGCTGCCAATCATTCCGCTGACAAAAGCTGAAAAAAGCCTGAATGGATGGGGACAAATCTTCGGGTGGCCCAACCGGGTCGCCCAGCGTCACAGCTGTTCGCCCAACAAGTGCATATCCAATGACCGAGCCGCCAGGAGTGAAGAAATAACGTTTGTCATCAAAGAGCAGGAAGCGCGCCATCGAGGAATGACCATATTGCTCGACAATGGCACGGGCGCGGTCGCGCTCTGCCTGTGTGGCGGGTTGGCGTACAAACACGGGGCGCAACAACATAAAGCCAGCATACCCAAACGTCACAGCGCCAACCATGTAAATCGAATCAGCAAAAAAGCGCCCAAAGTGGGTGACGGGAGTCAAACCAGGGTCATAAAATTGCGTAAACATGATGACGGTTTGTCGCAGCGCATCCATAAGCCCAAATTGGATGCTGTAATGGCGGTCAAGCAGGTAGAAACCCGTTCCCCCATACATCAGCGTAAACAGCGTTGCGCCAACCAGGGCACGCACCCCCTGCCAAATAGAAGGGCGATCAGAATCGGCATGAAAGTGATTGCGCATCAGCCACAACATGAGCATCAATCCCGCCGCCATCAGAGCTTCTTCGTAATCCAGCCCTTTGAGCAGATGACTGACCACAGAAAGGCCCAGCACCACCATTGTTACCAACCAGGCCACACGCTTGCGGCGTGCCAATCCGCCCGCCAACATCAGCAGGGCAAAACCTGCCAGCGCAGCAGTCAAATGTCCGCCATGTCGTACCTCCAGCGGAGAAAAAGTTTCCAACAGATGGATTCGTTCCACCAGCGAAGGCGTTACCGCTGAAAGCACATTGATGACCCCCATCAACGCCACCAAAATAGCTACAAAGCGTACCCCCCAGGTTTCGGGCAAGGTGCGTTGTTGTGGGCTGATGGTATGCAAACGCTGGACGGCAAAAAATCCAAGCGACATGGGAAGCCAAAACGTGACCCCGCGAAAGGCCAACACGACCGCCGTCGCCGCGGCCATGGGAATGCCCAGGGAGGCAAAGGCCAGCGTCATCGCCCCTTCCATCACGCCAATGCCTTGCGGAGTAATGGACACAATCCAAAACAGGATGCCTACCGCATAGCCCGCCACCAATACACCCAGCCCAATCGGCTGATTGAATGCTCTGAACAAAATATAGAGCGATGCGATGTTGACCCAATGCGCCAAAAAGGCAATGCCCACCGTGCGCATCAAACGCAACGGATGCTTTGCCGCCGCCGCAGAAGCCTGATTGAATTCTGTAGCATTTTTCTGTGCCCAATCATCCGCCAATGCAAGCGAACGGTTAAAACGCCCAAACAACCAGCCAGCTGTCCGTTGAGACCACGCGAAAAGCCGCTCCAGCCAGACGGGTTTCCACCACCCCAGCAGCAAGAGGCTGCTCAACGCAAGGACCAGGAGCAAAAGAAAAACCGCAGCAACAATTTCGTAGATTTTTAAATCATGCTGCGTAAAAAGATAGAACAGGCCAGGAATCAACACGAATATAAAAGCGCTGAGATCAGCAATCAATTGCAGCAGCACACCACTTGCCGCACCGGCGGGGGATTTTCCGCGCCGAGCGAAATCATCAGCGAAGAGCACTGCACCACCCGCCCCACCGGCCGGTACTACCAGGTTGACAAACAGGGCGCCAAGCGTGAGGGGCATCAGCTCGCCAGCGCGGGTACGAATGCCCACCGTATCGAACGCAGACTGATACGAGGCATTAAAGATCGCATAGTATGGAATTTGCAGCAACAGTGCAACAGCAATCCACTGCAACTGTCCCTGTGCCAGAGTAGATTTCAACTGCTCCAGTTCCGTAAAGCGGGAAATTACTACCCCCAGAAATAGCACGGTCACGATAAGAACAATCCAACGTTTCTTCATCATGGCTTCTCAAAAAAACAAGATAGATTTTCCACCCGCTGACGCGGGACAGACAGACGAAGATCGTCTTTTGTACTGTCTAATTCCTTAAGAGTGTGAAGATGATAGACGGCTCTTAACCCTGCAAAGCCGCCACCAAGAATGACAAGAGGTTTCTTCTTCATAGAGATTTTCCTTTCCTGTAAAAGATTTGCTTAACGTAAATGCAAAACTTGAAAGAGCCAAACCTTAAAAAAGTCCAGCCCCAACAACACCAGGGTAATCACTGCCAGTGTTGCCAACGTCAGCCAGAGCGGGATGGCTTGCATCAACAGGCCAAACGAAGCCAGCAAGATGACCACCAGAATATCCAGTGCAGAGGCCAGCATCATCCATTTGCCAGGCCGTGAAGCCCAAACATGGTGACGCTCGCGCACCAGATAAATCATACCTTGTGCGGTGAAGACCAGCGTAATGAACGATAACGTCTGCAACTGACCAAGGGGCAAATGCAAGAGATTGCGCCCAACCAGGAAAATACCGAAGGTCAAAGCAAGGGTTGGCAGCGCCAGCGACAAGGCAGGGACGAGCAAGGCACGCACATCCCAGCGGTCAGGTTGAGGCGAGGCGCGCACCTGATCACTGGCAATGGACATGGTGACAAAATCGTTGGCAAAAATAAGCAAAATGACCAGCAAAGGCGTAGTCACAAACGAGCCGGTCAATATCAACCCCAAACTAAGGAAGCCTGCCACCTGAATGGTCTTGATGATTTTGTTGAGCGTATACGTCAGCATCCGCTGATAAATCTGACGGCTGACCTGAATGGCGGAAAGGATGTTCGTTAGACCGGGCTGAACCAGCACCAGGCTGGCAGCGGCTTTGGCCACATCCGTAGCAGTGGAAACGGCAATGCCCACCTGTGCCTGTTTCAGCGCAGGGGCATCGTTCACACCATCGCCGGTCATGCCGGTGATATGGCCGTGGTTTTGTAAGGCTTGCACCAACGCAAATTTATGTTCCGGCAGGACTTCCGCAAAAACATCGCAGGTTGGGTCGGGTTCACTGCCCGCCTGCATGGACTGTGCACTGCAGGCATGATCGCCAATGCCCACCTGCCGTGCAATGGCGCGGGCGGTAGCAAGTCCATCCCCTGTAATCATGACAACTCGAATGCCCAATTCGCGCAGTTTGCCAATGAGCGTCACCGAATCAGGGCGCGGCGGGTCTTGAAAAGCAACCAATCCGCTCATTTGAAGGGCATTTCCTTCGCCATGCGCCACTGCCAGGACGCGGTACCCCTGCGCGGCGAGCGCCTCCACATCGGCTTCGAGCGACGGAGGGGTTGGGTCGCACAGTGGCGCAATAGCATGGGGCGCGCCTTTGGCAACGTGCAGGAGCACACCCTTTTGCTGAAAGAAGGCCTCGGAACGCTTGGTAGCAGGATCGAAAGGCAGGAATTGCTGACGCAAGCCAAAGTCAGGAGAGACGCGGCGCTCCTCCGCCCGTCCCAGAATCGCCAAATCGAGTGCGTCCTGAGTGGAAGGGTCACAGGCCATCGCCGCCAGGTGAAGCAAATCCTCCTCGCTGAGGGCAGCATAAGAGCGCAAAGCCGCAACGCTCAGGCGATTTTCCGTGATGGTGCCGGTCTTGTCGGTACAAAGTGCATCCATCCCGGCAGCTTCCTCGATGGCAGCAAGATGAGTAACCAGCACGCCCTGATGCGAAAGTTCTCGCGCCCCCAGCGCCGTGGCAACTGCGAAAGTGGCAGGCAGGGCAACCGGCACGGAAGCCACAAGCAAGATGAGCGCAAAAGGCAAAATTTGCAACAACGGCAGTCGCACCCAGACAGCATATGCCATCACCGCCAGCGCCAGGACGCCATCAAGAAGAATGAGCGATTTGGTAATCGAAAAAATGACCTTTTCCAGGTTGGTCTGATGCCTGGCAGAGCGCACCAGTTCGGCAGTGCGTCCAAAGCGGGTGCGCGTGCCCGTAGCAGTAACGGTGGCCGTTGCTTCGCCGTGCTGGACGACCGTGCCAGTGTAGCCATTGCCGCCGCCAACCGCTTCCACCGGCAGAGATTCGCCCGTCAACGCCGATTGGTCAAGGAGCAAGCGTCCATCCAGTAATTGCACGTCGGCGGGGAGCAAGTCGCCCATGCGAATGTGAATCACGTCGCCCGGAACAAGCTGCTCAGCCGGCAAAGTCTGCCATTGGCCGTCGCGACAAACGCGGGCGGTCAGTTGCAAGCGCTGACGCAGCATGGCAAGTGCGTCAGACGAACGCTTTTCCTGCCAGGCGCTAAACACAGCATTGAATAAAAGCAGCGCGGCGATAATCAGTGCCTCATCATATTTTCCCAAAACAACCTGCAGAACGACCACTGTTTCAAGCATCCAAGGAATAGGCCCCCATAAACGTTTCAGAAAATCCAAAACCGGATGCTTCTTTGCTTCGCCAAGTGCATTTGGGCCATATTGCGATAGAAGCCGCTCGGCCTCGGCACTGGTCAGACCCGCAGAAGAGCTGGATGGTGATTGCATATCATTTTCCTCCTAAAACGCCGAGTGCTGATAAAACCAGCGTTTGGCAAATTCTGCCGCAATCAAGTATGCCAACACAATCCCAAAAATGAGCAACAGCGAGGAAACTGGCAACGGCGTAAAGCCCAATATGCCCGCCAGCGGTGAATAGGGCAAGGCCAAAGTCACAAGCATCATAACGGCAGTTACCGACAACATGAGCATGCTTGGGCGGCTGCGCAGGAAAGGCAGGCGTGTGCGCAGCACAAACACCACCATCCCCGCCGAAAGCACCGATTCAATGAACCATCCCGTCTGAAAACTGTGCTCATTGGCTTTGATCAGCCACAACAACACCGCGAATGTAGCGTAGTCGAACACCGAACTGAGCGGGCCAAAGATGAGCATGAAACGGCGGATAAATTGAATATCCATGCGGCGCGGACGCTCCACCATGACATCATCCACACGATCGCTGGCAATGGTCATTTCGGGCAGGTCGGTCAAAAAGTTGATGAGCAAAATCTGCTTGGGCAGCATCGGCAGGAATGGCAGCAATAGCGAGGCCCCCGCCATACTAAACATATTGCCAAAGTTGGCACTCGTCGCCATGAAAATATATTTGAGCGTATTGGCAAAAGTTCTCCTTCCCAGCACAATGCCTTGCCGCAAAACATCCAAATCCTGTTGCAGCAGCACCAAATCGGCGGCTTCCTTGGCCACATCCACTGCATTGGCAACAGAGATTCCCACATCGGCGCTGTGCAGTGAAGGTGCATCGTTGATGCCATCGCCCATATACCCCACAACATGCCCGCGCTTCTTGAGCGCCAGGATGATGCGCTCCTTTTCGTTGGGGTCCACTTCCGCAAAAATTGTTGTTTCCTCAACCGCGTGCCAGAGCGCCTCATCGCGCATCTCACGCAGCTCTGTGCCGGTCAACACCTTCACATCTCCAAGCCCCACCGCCCGCCCCACATGGAGAGCCACCAGGCGGTTATCCCCCGTAATCACCTTGAGCCGCACGCCCAATTTCGTCAACGCCTGCAAAGTGTCCTGCACACCCGCTTTGGGCGGGTCAAAAAACAGCAAGAAGCCTGCAAAGACCATATCCGTTTCATCGTCTTTGGAAAACGGCTGAGATTGTGCGCCAACGGTTTTAACGGCCACCCCCAACACGCGATAACCCTGCGCACTCCACGCCTCGTATTGTTGCTGAACCTTTGCCCGAATCCCATCCTCCAGGGCTGTTTCTTCTGCGCCAATCTTCACCCGAGAACACACCGACAGCACATTGTCCAGCGCTCCTTTGGTGAGCATGTAGTGCAAGGTGCCATCTTGCACCACAACGGAAAGCCGTTTGCGGATAAAGTCATAGGGAATTTCATCCACTTTGGAATATCGCTCCGCCCCCTGCACTTCTTTTTGAACGATCGCTTCATCAAGCGGGTTGGGCAAGCCGGTCTGCATTTTGGCGTTCAGGTAGGCATACAGGCGCACCAGCTCGGAAGATTCGCCATTCACATCCAACGCGCCGTCCAGCCGCACCACGCCTTCGGTCAGCGTACCGGTCTTGTCCGTACAGAGGATATCCATGCTGCCAAAGTTCTCAATGGATTCCAGCCTCCGCACAATGACACCATGACGCCCCATCTCCTGTGAACCTTTGGAGAGATTGATGTTGATGATGGCCGGCAGCAGTTGCGGCGTCAGGCCCACCGCCAGGGCAATCGAAAACAAGAGCGAGTCCAAAACCGGTTTGTGGAAAAGCACATTAAAGAAAAAGATACCAATCACCAGAACAAACATGACTTCGGTGAGCAAATATCCCAAATGACGAATGCCGCGCTCAAACTCCGTTTCCGGTGAACGCAAGTTTAGACTGCCAGCAAGCTTGCCAAAGGCAGTGTTCAAGCCGGTTGCGACAATCAACACTTTTGCCGTGCCGCTGCGGACGCTTGTCCCCATGAAGACTGTATTCGTCCGGTCAGCCAGCCCGGCAGTTTC
>JAIWNK010000046.1 GCA_020216845.1 Anaerolinea sp.
GGCAACTTTCCCCGGCATCTTCTCTACCGGGAAAGTCTCACCGGTAAGCACCGCCTGATTGACGAAAAAGTCTTTCGCTTCCAGCACCAATCCATCCGCAGGCACCAGGCTGCCCGCCGAGAGGAGAATCACATCTCCGGGAACAACCTGCTCGGTTGAGATGAGAACAGGTTGCCCATCCCGTAAGACATTGGTCTTGAAAGAAACCTGGTCGCGCAATCTTTGGGCAGCGCTGTTGGCATTGTATTCCTGATAGAAACTGAGCAGAGCGCTGCCCAGCACAATCAGCAGGATAATGAGGGCGTCCGTCCAATCCTGAAGAAATGCCGAAATAAGCGTAGCAAAGACAAGAATGAGAACAATCGGACTCTTGAACTGATTGAGAAATAGCCCAAGTGGCGTGACCTTTTTTTTAGATTCAATGCGGTTGAGGCCAACGCTCCGTAATGTGGACTGTGCCTCTGCGCTGCTCAAGCCATCGGTGGAGGTGTTCAAGGTTTGGAGGACTTCATTAATTTCTTTTGACCAAAAGGGAAAAGCCGTCATGGAGGAACTCCTAAAAATGATGTCTGGAAACGCTTTGCAAGCAGTTTGACTGCTTCGGAAAACTCACTGTAAACACAGATCCTTTCCCAATTTTACTATGTACTTCAATTTTCCTACCATGTTTTTTGACAATATCTTGCGCTATAGCTCTCTAATTTAAAATTCTTGAGATATGAAGAGAACTGATATGAGATTTTCAGAGAAAGCAAACGGGGCACAATCTTCGTGCCCCGTTTGCTATTTCAGCACAAAACGATTTCACAATAGCCCACCATTCGCCAATGCCCGCATCAATGGTTTTTGTCATGCAACGTTTGGGGCAGGAACAAAATGCACACAAACGCCAGAAAAGCCATCAATCCGCCAAATAAAAACGGAGCAGACGGCGAGACCCGATTCCACAGAAAGCCCGCCAGCAAACTTGCCGGAAGGGCCATAATGCCCACCGAAGCATTATACAAACCATAGGCTGCACCCCGGCTATTTTCGGGAACCAATTCCGCCACCATTGCTTTGGCTGCGCCCTCGGTAAAAGCATAATAAAGGCCATAGAATGCATAAAGAAGCCAAATCAGAGCCGGACTGTTTGCCAGGGCAAAGCCCAAATAGGCCAGTGCATAGATCCCCCACCCGATGATGATGGCATTCCGCCGTCCAATGCGGTCGGATAAGCGTCCCGCCGGAATCGCCGCCAGGGCCGAAACCAGATTGAACAAAGCAATGATCAGAGGGATGGTCGTATCTGCAACACCGATATTCTGGGCGCGCAGGACGAGAAAGGCATCGGACGAGTTCCCCAGCGTAAAGAGCAACATAATCACCAAAAATGCAGCAAAAGGGCCGCGAAAGACATCCAACGAAATCGGCTGTTTCTTGACCGGCATCTTGCGCTCACGCACCCACAGCCCAATAATCAAAAGCGGCAGGGTTGCAATTACACCAGCCACCCAAAAGACTTGCCGATATTTATCGGCATGGTCAACCCACAAACGCAATAAGCCGTAGGCAATCAGCGGCCCAACCGCCGAACCCAGCGTATCCAGTGTACGCTGAACGCCAAAAGCAAAGCCCAGTTTGCGGTTGCCCGCCGAACCCGCCACCAGCGCATCGCGCGGGGCATCTTTCAACCCCTTGCCAATCCCATCGGTGACTCGCAGACCAAAAGCTGCCGCTCCGCTGCCGGCAAAGCCAAGCAGAAAGCGCGCAGCTGCCGAAAAGGCATAGCCGATAAAGACAATCGCCTTACGCACACCCAGCGCGTCCGAAAGATAGCCCGCTCCAATTTTCATCAAGCTGACCACAGTAGTCAGCGCACCTTCAATCAGGCCGATAAATTCTTTGCTCAGGCCCAACACGGATTCGTAGAAAATTGGTAGGATGGGCTGAATCATATCTTGCGCCAGTCCACCAAAGAAGGCCACCCAACCCAGGGCAACCACGTTCCGTTCCAATCCATTTTGCGCCGTTTCAGGGGCGAGGTGGGAAGTATCTTGTTTGTCCATGCGATTTTCCTTTCCGAGTTTTCTTTCTTGATGTAGAAACAAACAGCCTCTGTCAGGACGTTGTGACAGAGGCTATCAACCGGCAAGGGTAGTTTGCAAACAGCAAGCGGGCCTCATCGCTTGGTTTGATTGTACGTCCATTGAAGGACAACGTCAAGTATGAAAACAGCGGAGTATTTATCCAGCAGCTAGACCATCTTTTTTTTCGAAATGACAATTTGTGTCAACCTTCGAGGTGCATCGCTTGCAGCCTGCCTCGCCCCCGAAGACCCAAAGCGCCCTTGCAGTGCAAGGGCGCTCGTGTGCTTCTTTCAATCCGTCGCTGAGCTTAAGCCACCGTCCCGCTCAGTGCCGGGCGGAATTTGTAGCCGTACATGCGACTCGGTCCGCGTTGTGGAAGTGAAAGTGTTAATCTAACGGCTGGCGTTACCCGCGGGCGGGAGGAAGGGACGCCATTTTGACGGAACCAGTTTGGAGCCACGCAACCTGCCCAAAAACGCGGCGACTCCCACCCGTCGGGTGCACGCTGTGTTGGGCAGTTTCATTCTAATCAATATCCTGATGCTGAAATGGACCTATCACTAACCGGATAACATAGGCATATGCGCGTAATTCGCCTAATTCTTTTTTTAGATTGTCAAAGCGGGTGCCATACCATTCCCAGCAAACAGATTCAAAACCTTGAATGTAATTCCAATCAGCAGATTCTGGGTAAGGATTTTTGCTCCAATAACCTAGTATTTGGCATAACGTACCATTTGGGCACTCACCAGATCCATAGAGCTCAAATAAAAGTTTTCCGGCTTGTATTTTGTATTGTGTTAAACATAATTGCTCATCGTTATTTTTTAAACCAACTGAATCCACGTTCAGTTCTTTGTTTTCCATTCTTGCAGCTAACTGCAACAATTGCCCTATAAGCCTGCTGCGCCTGGCTCGCAAATCAACATTTTTATCCAAGCTTTCAGCCATTTAACAGGCCTTTCCTTTGAAAGTCCAAAAATAACCATTGAGGTCTCGTATTTGAAACTCGCGAACATCTGGATAGAAGGTGTGGATATCTTGCGATATTTCAACTTCATCCTTCATTTGAGCATATAAAGCGTCTACATCATCTACTTCTACATAGAATAATATTGTACTTCCCGTTTTCAAACCCTGCATTTCAGGAATGTCAAATGCCATCATAGCCTGAGGCTGGAGAGCAATTTCTATCGTGCCACATTTCATCTTTGCCAATCAAAAGGTTCTGTATCGGGTATGGTATTGACCAATTTGAAGTTCAAGAATGTCTTATAGAATTCAACCGAGCTTTGTACATCCTGAACCATAAGCGTGGGAATAAGCTTCTTTAGCTTCATAATCCATCACCATTTTTATCTATTCGCGAATTTATCAAAAGAACTGCCCAACGGCCTGCGTTAGCGGCAAGTGCGGGATTTGGCAGACAAAAGACAAAGTCCGCTGGATTGACAATCACTTTTGAGAGCCAAACAAAAAAACGCTCTCCTGGTTGGGAGAACGCTTTTATTGTTTTTTGCTTGAAAAATGATTACCGCGCACCGGCAATCATCGGCCGGAACTTATAGCCATACACCAGCAAGCCGCGCTCATCGCCATCCTGCCGGATACGGCGCGTGACCATTTCAACCGGCATTCCAATCTGCACCCCTTGTTCATCCAGGTCGGTCAGCTGCGCCGTGACCATTGGGCCTTCTTCCAGCTTGACCAGCGCCACGGTGTAGGGCACGTTTTCATCGTAGCCAGCCGGGGCATCGTGCATAATCGTGTAGGAATAGACGGTGCCTTTGCCGCTAAACGTGTAGGGCGTTTTGGCTTCGCCGCCACAGTGCGGGCAGACATCGCGCGGCGGGAAGATTTTTCCCTCACAATGCGGACAAACTTCGCCCACCAGGGCATAGCGTTGTTGTTTTAATCGCCAATGGCGTGGAACTTCCATGTTTCTCTTCTCCTTTTGCTAAGAAATCCAGTCGAGTTTGACTATAATCGCTTGAATCTATCAATTTCTATCAACTTACCCGTTCCAGCACATGCGTGACGGCCGTGCTGGCCGGGCCCGCCAACATTTGCACCAACGCCCGCTGCGCATGCGCAATTTGGTTGGCACCCGCCTGACCGCGCAGCTGCAAGACGGCTTCCAGCACCTGATAGACACCTGCTGCGCCAATTGGGTTGCCGCGCGCCTTCATCCCGCCCAGGGTGTTGATCGGCATGCGCCCGTTCAGGGCAAACTCACCCTGCTCGGCCAGCTGCGCCGCCCGCCCAGTTGGGGCAAAGCCCGCCGCCTCCAGCGAGAGGGCAGCATAAATGGAAAAGGTGTCGCTCAGCTCAAACAGATTCACCTCTCCCGGCAAAATGCCCGCCATGCGGCAAGCGCGCTCAACCGAAAGGCGCGCCGCATCGAAGGCCAAGGGATCGGCACGGTCGTGCAGCGCCAGGCGGTCGGTGACCAGCGCCGAGCCGCTGATGCGCACCAGCGGTTGCGCAAACCCAGCCGGGATCGCCGCTCGGCTGCTCAGCAACACTGCCGCGGCCCCATCCGCATAGGGGGCCATATCGAACAAATTGACCGGGTCGCTGATCATCTCCGCTTTGGCATATGCCTCGCGGCGAATGGCTTTGCGGAACATGGCATTCGGGTTATGCACTGCGTTGGCATGCATCAGGGTGGGGAAGACGCCCAACGCCTGACGTTCAACGCCATATTCGTGCAAGTAACGCTGCATCACCAGCCCGGCCAGGCCGCTCAGCGTCAGCCCCTGAGCGGTTTCGTAATCCGCATCTTCCGTTTCGGCCAGCGCCAATTCAACGCCTGACCCAATGTAATCGGTCACTTTCTCCACACCAACAACCAGGGCACTCTCCACCCAACCAGAGGCAATCGCCAAAAAGGCACTGTGCAAGGCAGCTGCACCCGAAGCCTCCCCGGCCTCGACGAGATGGCCCTCAATTCCGTCCAGGCCCGCGTTATCAATCAGCAAGGCCGCCAGATTGGCCTGATGCGAAAGCACCGGTGCCAGCAAATTGCCGACGAACAGCGCCTGCGGACGCAGCCCCTCCGCCTGATGCAGCGCGGCAAGCATGGCGCGCGCCGCCAGCGAACGCAACGAAACTTCCCAATGCTCGCCAACCGGCACTTGCCCAATGCCCGTGATGAAAACGTCACGCATGGCTTTCTCCTCTACTTCAACGTAATCTTGCCGCGCAGGCGGGCATAGGTGGCGTAATCAATTTCGGTGCGGCGGGCAATATAGTCCTGCGTGCGCATAGCTTTGTTGCGCCGTTCCTCAATTGCCTCACCGACCAGAATTTGGAAGGCATCGGAGCCAGCACCCGAACCAAACGAGACGACCAAAATGCGATCCCCCGGTTTGGCCACATCCAGGGTGGCGCTGAGGCCAATCATCGCCGCACCCGCATAGGTGTTGCCGATGACCGGCGAAAGCAGGCCGGGGGCAATTTGCTCTTCGCTGAAGCCCAACAACAAAGCGGCGCGTTGCGGGAACTTGGTGTTGGGTTGATGGAAGACAGCATAGGCGTAATCAGCTGCGGTCGTGCCAGCAGCCCGCATCAGACGGCTGCCCGCCTCGGTGATATGCTTGAAATAGGCCGGTTCGCCCGTGAAGCGCTGTCCGTGTTCAGGGTAGCGAGCGTGAGCACGCCGCCAAAAATCGGGCGTATCGGAAACATAGGAATATGAAAACTCAATTTGTGCCAGGCCCTCTTCCGCCGGACCGAGAATGTAGGCCGCCCCGCCCGAGGCAGCGGTATATTCCAGCGCATCGCCCGGACGCCCCTGAGCTGTATCCATGCCAATCGCCAGAGCATAGCGCCCCATGCCCGAACCAACCAGGCCCATTGCAGCTACCAACGCTTCGGTGCCAGCTTTGCAGGCAAACTCCCAATCCCCGGCCTGAATATCCGGCCCGGCGCCAATCGCTTCAGCCACCAACGTGCCACTCGGCTTGACGGCGTAGGGATGCGATTCTGAACCGACCCACACAGCCCGCAAGGCATGGGCATGAATGCCGGCGCGCGCCAGTGCATTGCGCGCCGCCTCAATGGACATGGTGATGACATCCTCATCCAGACCAGCCACAGCTTTTTCTTTGATTGGCAGGCCGCCGCGCGCACCGCCATGCCAAACGCGCGCCACCTCAATGGCCGGCAGGCGATAGCGCGGCACATAGGCGCCATAACCGATGATGCCAACCGGGCGGTTGGGTTTGAGTAGCAAATTTTCAGGGAGTGTTTGGGTCATGCTCTCTTCTCTTCCTTTTTTCATGTCAAAGTCAGCCGTTGTTCAAACGGCGCAATTCTTGCAAAATTGCTTCGGCGCGATCGAGACGCACCAGTTTTTCAGCTGCCATGCGGTCAGCGACCTGCTGCACTTCATTGCCCTGCGCACCAGCAGCAATGGCCACTTGCCGGGCGTGCAGGCTCATATGCCCGCGCTGAATGCCCTCGGTTGCCAGGGCGCGCAAGGCGGCCAGGTTTTGTGCCAACCCCACCGCCACGATGATCTCAGCCAGCTGACGCGCGGTTTGCACGCCCATCAGCTTAAGCGCGGCGCGGGCGCTCGGATGGACGCGCGTTGCCCCGCCGACAATGCCAACCGCCATCGGCAATTCCAGGCTGCCAACCAGGTTGCCCTCGGCATCGCTTGCCCAGGTGGAAAGGCTTGTGTATCGGCCAGTGCGAGCAGCATAGGCATGAGCACCGGCCTCGATGGCGCGCCAATCGTTGGCGGTTGCCAACACGACCGCATCCACCCCGTTCATAATGCCCTTGTTGTGCGTCGCCGCCCGATAGGGGTCAGCTGCCGCAAAGGCCCAGGCCGCCAAAATGCCATCGCGCACCTGTTCCGCACGATATTCGCCAAAGGCCAGCTCGCGCAGCGGCACGCTGCAACGCGCCCGTGCCAGGCGGCGATCGGCCAGGTTGGAAAGAATGCGCAAATGCACCCGGCCGCCGCTAATCGCTTGCACGCGCGGCGAAAGGCGTTCCATGGCCGTGTTGATGGCGTTGGCGCCCATGGCGTCGCGCACATCATATATCAAATGCACCACCAGGAAAGGCCCAATCGGCGAATCGAGGATCGGCCGCACCTCCAGGTCGCGCGGCCCACCGCCCAACCGTTCCAGCACCGGGTCAATGCTGCGCGCCTCCTCCAGCAAAGCCTGACGCTGCTCCAGCAGGCGCAAGCGGGCTGTTTGCACATCGGGCAGATCCAGCACCTGCATTTGGCCAATCATCAGCGGCTCATCGCTGCTGGTGAAGAAGCCGCCCCCGGCGCGGGCCAGGCGTGCCATGAACGAGGCCCCGGCGACAATCGAAGGCTCTTCCACCACCATCGGCACCAACACCTCGCGGCCATTGATGACAAAGTTCTGGGCAATGCCCAACGGCAGGCTATACAGGCCAGTGACATTTTCGATCATGTGATCGGCCTGCTCAAGCGAAAGCCCCGCCGCGCCGCTCAATGCCGCTGCTTCTTCGGCGGTCAGGCCAGCCCGCTCCATGGCAACTTGCAGGCGCTCGGCCGGCGTCAGGTCATAAAACTTGCGAGAGGGGAGAGGATTTTCCATCATTGTTCCCAATCTTATCTGCGGAAGACTCGCAAAATCTATCAGGCTCGGACAAAGGATTGCCCCGGCTGCAGCACGCACACCTCACAGCCCAACGTCTGACGCACCTGCGCCGCCCAGGCCTCAGCATCTTGCTTAATCAGCCCAAAGGTATTGAAGTGAATCGGAATGACGGTGCGCGGGCGCAACAAACGCACGGCACGCAACGCGTCCGCCGGGCCCATGGTGTAATTGTCGCCAATCGGCAGCACGGCCAGGTCAAGGCCTTCCTCGCCGATCAGCTGCATATCGCCAAACAGGCCAGTATCGCCAGCAAAGTAGAGCTTTTCACCTTGCAGGGTCGTCAGCAAAAAGCCGGCCGGGTTGCCGCCATAGCTGCCATCCGGCAAAGCCGAGCCATGCAGCGCCTGCGTCAGCTTGAGGTAGCCAAACGGGTGATGAAACCCGCCGCCGATGTGCTGCCCATGCGTCTTGAGGCCCTGCTTGCCCAGCCAACTGGCAATTTCAAAATTGCTGATGATCGTCGCACCGGTGCGTTTGGCAATTGCCGGCGCATCGCCAACGTGATCGCCATGCCCATGTGTGATGAGAATGTACTCAGCCTGTGCCTGATCCGCCGAAATGGCTGCCGCCGGATTGCCGCTGAAGAAAGGATCAATCAACAGACGGTGCCCGCCGGTTTCCAAACCAAGGGTTGCATGTCCATACCAGGTGAAGGTGTAGCTCATGTCCGGTTCTCCTCTCTGAAACAAAAAAAAGATGTTGCCTGGCTCTATGTTACCCCATTCGTCCAAGCCTTGCAACATCTTTGTATCAGGTTATACAGATTGTCTCACATCGTGCGGGTCAGCATCCCCCTATTGTGCCGGACAGCTTGAAAAAGCAAAACTACGTAGCGGAAATTCAAAGGACCAATCAGCAAAGGTGATCGTCTGCCGATCAGCGTAATCGCCCTGGGCAAGCTGCTGACCGGTTTCAGCATCCGCCACCACCCATTGCTGCGAAGTCGTGACAAACGCAATCCAACGGCCGTCCGGGCTCCACAGCGTGGCGCCATTGCCGCTCTGCCCGGGGGCAAGCACCAACAAATCTTGGGTGAGCGCGTCATAACGATACACCGCGCAGCTCTCAGCATCGCAAGCGGCAAAGGCCAACCGGCGGCCCTGCGGGCTCCAAGTGGGCGATGCGACCAGGTTGAGCTGCGGCAAGGGTTGCTGCACAGCGCTCAAGTCGGTCAGCTCGGCCCAACGCAGGCGAGAGAGCGTTTGTTCGGGGGTCTTCTGGATATGCACAAACGCCACCGCCCGGCCATCCGGAGAAAGCTCAGCCATGCCGCCCGCCAACCAGCCCAAATCCACCCGTCCGAGCAACACATCCCCGGCGTAGAAATCGCCATACCAAAACGTGGGCATGTCTAAGGAATCACCTGGCATGCTGTTCAGACACAGCGACGTGCGGCTTGGGTCAAAACCTTCGGGCAGCGGGCTGAGGCGGCGGCAAATGTGCTGCTCATCACAAGTCAATTCGGGCGGGGTGGGTGGCTGATAGGGCAACTGCGGCGCTTCGAGCCGTTGCAGCACATCGGCGGGGGGCTGTTGCAGCCGTTCCTGCGTCAGAATGACGGTTTGCTGATCTACCTCCCCGGCAGCCGTCTGCCCCAGCACCTGATAGCGCAGCAATTGGCCGGTTTGCGGGTCAAACAGCGCCGAAAATTGCAGCCCGTCCAGCTGCAGCTGGAACAGCTCCCCTTGCCATTCGCCCTGTGCATGGGCCGGGTCGTGCGTTATGGGCAAGCCGCGCTGCCAGGCCTGTGCCGCCAGGCTGACGAAATCCAGATCCAGGTTGTCAATGCGCAGCGAATCCTCCTGCGTCGCCCGGCCATAGGTGCGGTCATACCAGGTTCCATCCTGATAAACGCTCTCCTGCAGCAAGGTGCCGTCTGCACCGCGCGTTTGTTGCACGGCGCGCAGCACAAGCCGCCCTTCGCCCAACTCATACCAGGTTTCGACTTCATACTCGTTCGGCAGTCCGCTACCATTCGGCAGCAGGTACTGATTGATGCTGTGCTCGCGCAGATGCAGCCATCCCGGAGAATCGAGCAGCGGGTTTTGCCAGGCCTGCGTCAGGGTCTGCAAGCGCGAGAGCGCTGGCGTCAGGCTCTCCGCGGTCGGCCAGGGTTGCGCCGTGCGGGATAGCAACCCGGCCCATTCGGTCTCATCCAACATGCGCACCTGCACATCTTCGATCAGAAAGCCCTCTGGCGTTGGCGAAAGGACGAAGTGCAACACAGCCCGTGCCTGCTCCCCTGTATCGGCCTGCACCTGATACATCAGGTCGAGCGTC
>JAIWNK010000047.1 GCA_020216845.1 Anaerolinea sp.
TTTGCCAGCCTGGACGACCCTCACCTGGCGATTGTGCGCCTGAAGGTGACGCCGGAGAATGGCGAAACAGAAATTGAATTGCACGCCGGGCTGAATGGCGAAGCCGATAACGAGGGCCTCAAGCACTGGCATTGGGTCACGCAGCAGCAACAGCAACAAAGCAGCGTGCTGACATTGCGCACGCGCACCAACAAGCTGGAGGTGAGCATGGGCATGCACCTGCACCTGCATTCACCCGGCCCCTACGCCCATCAGGCCTGGGATGTGCGCAATCATCCCACGTTGGTAGGGCGCGCCGCGCTCAAGCCCGGCCAAACCCTGACCGCCGAAAAGGTTGTCACCATCGCCACGCAACGCGAAACGCCCGACCCGCACGCCCTGGTGCTGAGCAAGCTCAACGCCCTGGCACGTCCCGCCTGGCCGATGCTGTGGCAAGCGCAGCGCACCGCCTGGGAAAAAACCTGGCAGCAATGCGATGTGCACATCGAAGGGGACGACGAAGCGCAACTGGCCATTCGCTTCAACCTGTTTCAATTGCTCATCGCCGCCCCGGCCAACGATGAACGCGTCAGCATTGGCGCCAAAACGCTCAGCGGCTATGGCTATCGCGGCCACGTCTTTTGGGATACGGAAATCTTCATGCTGCCCTTCTTCACCTGCACCCGGCCTGAGCTGGCGCGCAACCTGCTCAGCTACCGCTATCACAGCCTGCCCGGGGCAAGGCGCAAGGCCAACGCCAACGGCTGGCGCGGCGCCCAATATCCCTGGGAAAGCGCCGCAACCGGCGACGAAGTCACCCCCACCTGGGTGCCACACTTCAATGACCCCAAACAAATGGTGCGCATCTGGACCGGCGACATTGAAATTCACATCTCTGCCGATGTGGCCTATGCCATTTGGCAATATGTGCGCATCAGCAACGATCAGCGCTTCTTGCTCGAGCGCGGTGCCGAAATCATCCTTGAGACGGCGCGCTTTTGGGCCGAACGCGCTGAGTGGAACGAAACCCACCAACGCTACGAATATCGCGATGTGATTGGGCCGGACGAATATCACGATCACGTAGACAACAACGCCTACACCAATTACCTGGCCCGTTGGAACCTGAACCTGGGCCTGCAACTTGCCAACTGGCTGGAGCAGGAACACCCGCACGAAGGGCAAGCCCTGTTGCAACGCCTGGCGCTGACCAAAGACGAACGTCAGCACTGGCAAAAAGTGGCCGAGGCGCTCTATTGCCCGCTGAACCCTGAAACCCGCCTGGTGGAGCAGTTCGCCGGCTACTTTGAACGCTGCGAGGTAGACCTGGCGGCACTGGAGCCGCGCACCCGCTCGGTGCAGGCGCTGCTCGGCATTGAGGGCGCCAACGAAACACAGGTGCTCAAGCAACCCGATGTGCTGATGCTGATGTACCTGCTGCCCGAGCTCTTTGATGAAGAAACCCGCCGCGCCAACTATGCCTACTACACCCCGCGCACCGATCACACCTATGGCTCGTCGCTTGGCCCCGCCATTCAGGCCATTCTCGCCTGCCGCATGGGCAGCATGGAAGAAGCCTGGGAGCACTTTCAGCGCGCCGCCCGCGCCGACCTGCACGATGTGCGCGGCAACGCCGGCGATGGCATTCACGGCGCCTCGGCAGGCGGGCTGTGGCAGGCGGTGGTGTTTGGCTTTGGCGGCCTGCACCTGACCGAAGCCGGTTGGGCGGCCACGCCGCGCCTGCCCAAACACTGGCAACGCCTGCGCTTCACCGTGCAATGGCACGGTCAGCCGCACACCTTTGACCTGACCCCCGACGGTGCATCATGATTCGAGCCTTTTTGTTTGACCTGGATGGGGTGTTGACCGACACCTCAGAATTTCACTATCAGGCCTGGAAGCGCCTGGCCGAAGAACTGGGCCTTTCCTTCAGCCGTGAGGACAACGAGGCGCTACGCGGCGTCTCACGCCGCCAATCGCTGGCGCTGCTGCTCAAGGGCCGTCCGGTGAGCGAGGCCGAGGCCGAGCAGATGATGGAGCGCAAGAACCGCTATTACCTCGAACAGGTGCGGCAAATGCAACCCGGCGACCTGTTGCCCGGCGCGGCTGACTTGCTCGGCGAGCTGCGCAGCGCCAACCTGCGCACGGCCATCGTCTCCTCCAGCAAAAACGCCCCGCTGGTCGTCGAACGGTTGGGCATTGCCGAACTGGTGGATTGGATTGTGGATGGCAACGCCCCGGCGCGCAGCAAGCCCGCCCCTGACCTGTTCTTGCTGGCCGCCGAGAAGCTGCACCTGCCGCCAAACGCCTGCGTCGTCGTCGAAGATGCTGCCGCCGGCATTGAGGCAGCGCACGCCGCCGGAATGCGCGCCATCGGCCTCGGCCCGCACGAACGCGTCGGCGCCGCCGACCTGGTGCTGCCCAATCTGCACGGCGTGCACCTCAACACACTGCTGGAGCAATTGCGCTAAGGTTACACACACAGGGCATGGCTGGAGCTGACACGCCCGCCATGCCCTGGATCGTTTTTGTGCCGAAGCGAGAAAACGGGGGGAATTTTGGCTTGACGTTCCATTGATTATGCAACCCTTTTTCTGTAAATTCGATCAAGTTATCACAATGGATTTTTAAGGTTCAAAAGGTTTGCTCAAATCCCAAGTTTGTGAAAACCGTGCAGGATAGAGCGAATCTGCTTACCAGGCAGGTGCGATTGGTGTAAAATTGATTCGTACGGAAAAACTGCCCTGCCTGCCAGGAGTGAAAGCCATGATTTTATACGTGCAAGGCAACTTGTTTCAATCGCCTGCTCAAACGTTAGTAAACACTGTCAACACAGTTGGTGTAATGGGCAAAGGCGTAGCACTGGAATTCAAACGATTGTTCCCAGAAATGTATACCGAATACCGCGCCCTATGCGAAAGCGGGCAGTTTAAGATTGGACAGCTATGGCTCTACAAGAGTCCACAAAAATGGGTGCTAAACTTTCCCACCAAAGAACATTGGCGCGCCCCCTCAAAATTGGAATATGTGGAAGCAGGGCTAAAGAAGTTTGTTCAAGTGTATAGCGATTTAGGCATCCACAGCATTGCCTTCCCGCCCCTAGGTTGCGGCAATGGACAACTGGATTTTACAACGCAAGTCCGCCCATTGATGGAGCACTACCTTAAAAACTTACCAATTGATGTTTTTATCTACCCCGATCACAAGAAAACGTTTGTTGAACACCTTAACATTGAAGCAATGGAGGCCTGGTTACGCTCTGAGCCATTCAGTCTACCATTTCGCGAAGTTTGGCAAGATTTATGTACTATCCTTGCACAAACCAGTAATTATCAGACTCTTGAAGGCGAATCATTTACAGTGCATATGGACAAAGACAAACTTGCTCTCGAAATACAAACAGCCAAAGAGGTAATTCGATTGCATCAAGAAACTCTGCTTGGCTTCTGGCAACAATTACGAGCGCATGGCTTTTCGATGAATTATATAGCACCAGGGTTGGACCGAGAGTTGGTATATCTGATTCCCATTTTCAGCCAACTGCCCTATGTTCAAATGGTGCGTGTTGCTGAGGATCATAAAAATCTGCAAAAACAGGCTACAATTGGTTTGCAAATTGTTCCGACAGCGCAACGTTCCACGTCAGACAAACGGAATCCTCTGCAACTTTCGCTTTTTCAATCGAGTTAATCATGGTATCTGAAGCTTTCCGCCAAGTTCTCCAATGCTTGGCGCAAGAACCCTGGGTGAAAAACACCGAACGCCGCTGGTGGCCTCAATTTGCATTCCATTACACCGATATTCGCAATGCAGTCAAAATTTTAAGTGAGGGCAAACTGTTGAGCCGGGCGCGCGCCGAGCAGCAGCAAAAAATTACCGTAAGCAGCGGCAGCGCTGAAGTATTGGCCGGAACAAATTTCAACATTAAAGATTGTGTTCGACTGTATTTTCGTCCCAAAACACCCACACAATTTTATGCTGAGGGCGTTCATTCCCAAAAAACACTCTCCGAATCAAAATTTCCTGATGCACATTGCCCCGTGCCAATCTTTTTCTTGTTCGACCTGCCAAGCATTCTGGCATTGCCCCAAAGCAGCTTTTCAGACCGCACGTTGGCAGGGCAAAATTACCGCTTAATGAAAAATGCACAGGACTTAAAAAATTTACCCTGGCAACAAATTTATCATACGGAATGGATTGATTGGAACAATCCTGAAATGGCGCGAGAAATCATTGCGCACCGGAACGCGGAAATCATTGTCCCTGGAGAGTTGGACTTATCAGGACTAAAATTTATCTATTGTCGCTCTGAAGCCGAAAAAGACACTTTACTTGATCTCTTGCCAACGCAAACAAGACGAAAGTACCGAGACAAAATTGTTGCATCAAACCGAAGTGAATTATACTTCCGCAAGCGTACATTTATTGAACGAGCAGCGCTGATGAATAGTAGCGTTTCGCTTTATTTCTCTGCTGACACCGAGGCACCTGGACCTTTCTGCTTAAGAGTGGAAATTGAGGAAAACCAAAGAACTTTCGTTCAAGAGAATCCACTGTTTCTGCTTGAGCCTCCCTACAATTACATCTTAAAGTTCCCCCAAATTTTGCACACCTACCGGCTACGCGTCATGCTCAATAATTCTTTAGTTTATCAAAACACCTTTGTCAACTTTGACTTACCTTTTTAGAAAGCCACCCCCGGATAGCATTGCAAAAATCCCCCCCTCCGGCAAAGCAAGCTTAACTTTTTCTATAAAGTATCCTATAATTGTATACACAACCGGTTTCCTGCATCCCACGCGTCGCTGACGCGGTTTGTTCCCGTCTTTCCCTGACCTTGCGGAGAACAAAAAAATGAAACGGCATCTTTTGACCTGGTTCTTGCTCAGCGCGTTGCTTGGCGGCCTGCTCAGCGCTGCCGCCCCGCACCAACAGCTCCTTGACCCTTCCCCGCCTGCCACAACCGTCAAGCTCATTTTCATCCATCACTCCACCGGCGAAAACTGGCTGACCGATGGCTATGGCGACCTGGGAAAAGCGCTCAACGACAACAACTACTTTGTCAGCGACACCAACTATGGCTGGGGCCCCAATTCCATCGGCGACCGCACCGACATCCCCAACTGGATCGAATGGTTCCGCAGCGACGACACCCCCCGCTACATGCAAGCCCTGTTCAACGAGAGCGAGCAACACGCCAATTACACCCGCACCCTGGCGGACCCTGGCGGCGAGAATGAAATCATCCTCTTCAAGTCGTGCTTCCCCAACTCGGCCCTCACCGGCAACCCCAACGACCCGCCCGGCAGCTATGAAGATCTTTCGGTCAGCGGCGCCAAATACGTCTACAATCAAATTTTGTCTTACTTTGCCACACGGCCGGATAAGCTCTTCGTCGTCATCACCGCCCCGCCGCTCTCCGACCCGACCTATGCCGAGAATGCCCGTGCCTTCAACCTGTGGCTGGTCAGCGATTGGCTTGACGAAAACAAGTATCCGCTGAACAATGTTGCCGTGTTCGATTTCTACAACGTCCTCACCGCACGGGATGCGCATCACCGCTTTCGGGATGGCTATATCGAACACGGTCGCAACATCAGCAACACGCTTGCTTATCCCTCCGGCGATGATCATCCTTCCCAAGCCGGCAGCCGCAAGGCGACCGAGGAATTCGTGCCGCTGCTGAACGTCTTCTATCACCGTTGGAAGGACAGCGAGGCCTCACAACCGCCGCAGCCCGCCTCGCCAACCGACACCGCCCAACCACCGCTGATTGCACCCGCCCCATCCGGCAGCGGCCTGTTGGATGACTTTGAGCAGATGCCACAACCTGGCACAACCGGCTGGCAAGCCTTTTGGGATGAGTCAACCGCCACGCGGGCATCCTGTGCACGGGTCAACACACCGGTGCACACCGGCGCGCAGGCGCTGCAACTCGATTTTGACCTGGCGCCCAACGCCTGGACAACCTGCATGACCTGGTATGACACTCCCCAAGATTGGAGCAGCTTTGATGGGCTGACGTTCTTCGTCAATGTCAGTGAGGAGAACGCCTTGCTGAATCTACAGCTCTATGTTGCCCTGCCCGATACGATCGCAACCTATCAGGCCACGTTTCCCGCAACGCAGGGCTGGCAATCGGTGCGCGTGCCCCTGAACAGCTTTGAGCGCGTGGCCTGGGAAGAGGACGGCGGAACGCCCCTGGAAAACGCCACGCAAGTGCAAGGCCTGGCCTTTGCTCTGGATAACAACAACGCCTCCACCCATCGCACAGGACAGGTCTGGATTGATGACCTGTCGCTTTTCAGCGGCCAAGCCCCGCAACTGCCTGCGCCAACGCAAGGCGGCGTGGAACAACCCCCGCAAACACCGCCCACCGAACAAGCCGCGCAACCCGAAAGCAGCGATGCCCCACGCTTGCCACGGTTGCCCTGCGCGGCCAGCCTGCTGCCGCTTTCGGCCCTGCTGTGGCTCAGCTTGTGGCGGGTGCGGCGATGAAACAGCTTTTCTTGCCGGCGCTGCTGCTTGGCCTGCTGTGCGCCTGCACCCTGAGCACCCCCTCCGCCCCCACGGAACTGCCGCCCCCGCTTCCATCCGCACCGACCCTCACCGCCTCGCCGGCGGGCATTTCCCCGCCGGCGACATCTCCCCCGCCCGTCAACAAACATCAACGCCTATCGCCGCAAGCGCTGCATTACCTGGGCGCCTTTCGGCTGCCCGGCGGTGAAGACCGCCCACAAACCTTTGCCTATGGCGGCAACGCCATGACCTTCAACCCACAGGGCGACCCCAACGGCGCGGCCGATGGCTTCTCTGGCTCGCTGTTCATCAGCGGACACGATCGCATGCCCTATGGCGAACTGCCCGATGGCGGTCAAATTGCCGAGGTGACCATCCCGGCGCCGGCGCGCGCCGGCGCTGTTGCCGACCTGCCGCAGGGCAGCTTTGTGCAAGGCTTTCACAACGTGCTCAGCAGTCATTTCGTCCGCCTGGATGAGATTCCACGCCTGGGTCTGCTCTATCTGGATGTTCCACAAACCGGCCCGCAGATTCATGTTGCCTATGGTCAGCATTTCGAAACCGACCCACCCTCGGCCACACATGGTTGGTTTTCCCCCAACCTGGCCGCCCCGCATTTTGAGGGCGAATGGTCGCTTGCCGACACCTCGTTTTACAGCAGCAACGATTATCTGCTTGCCATCCCAACGAATTGGGCAGCGACGTTTACCCATGGCAGCATGATCGGCACCGGTCGTTTTCGCGATGGCGGCTGGAGCGGCATGGGGCCGGCCCTATTTGCCTACCGCCCTTGGGACGAAAACGGTCAGCCGCCGCCCAATGGCGCAACCTTGCCTGCGATTGCACTGCTGCACTATGACAGTTCGCTGGAGGGTGAAGATTTCAGCCGCGCCCTGGCTGGCTATCAGCACCCGGATGAGTGGAACGGCGGCGCCTGGGTGCAAACCGCAGCCGGGCAACAGGCATTGCTCTTTGTCGGCAGCAAAAGCAACGGCGAAAAATATTGGTATGGCTACCTCAACCCACAGGGGGCGCAGGCCGTGTGCGTGGATCGCAACATCCAAGACTTCCCCACCTGCCGCATGGCCGATGGATCGCTCTGCCCGCCTGAAGATTTCTCCGGCTGCTGTGATGAAGTGGCCGGCAATTGCGCCTCGCTGCGCGGTTGGTGGAGCAACCGTTTCGATGCACAGATCCTCTTCTATGATACCGATGACCTGGCACGCGTGGCAACGGGCGAATGGCAGCCGTGGCAGCCACAACCCTACGCCCATTTGGATATTGATGAAACCCTGTTCCTCAACGCGCCAGAAGGAGAGCAGATTTCGGTCGGTTGGGGCGAACAGCGCCGTTACCGCATTGGCGCCGTGGCCTTCGATCCGCAACATGCGCGGCTTTACATTCTGGAATTGTTTGCCGATGGCGCCAAACCGGTTGTACACGTCTGGCAGATCACCGAATAGGCTCGTCTACGAACGGCCTTGCTCATGCCAAATCCGCACACAATTGCGCCCGGCCTCTTTGGCCTGATACATCGCCCGGTCGGCGCGGCTCAGCAAATCATCCAGCGAATAGCCCTCAGCTGACTGAACGCCGCCCACACTAATCGTGACTGCAATTCGCGTCCCGTCATATTCCATGGGGCGCTCACCAACGGCTGCGACAAGCCGGGTGGCAATCTGTTGCAACAATTCTGCACTGGCACAGGGCAGCAAGACAACGAATTCTTCACCGCCATAGCGCGCAAGGATATCATCCGGGTATAAGTTCGTGCGCAACCGGGCGGCAACTTCACGCAGCACAGCATCCCCCGCCAAATGGCCATAGCGATCGTTGACCATTTTGAAATGATCAATGTCAATCATCAACACAGAAATGCAGTCATTTTGCGTGTGGAATTTTTCGGCCTCAAGGAAAAAGCCGCGCCGGTTGAGCAAAGATGTCAACGGATCGGTGACGGTGAGCATTTCCAGTTTGGCCTCGGCCAATTTGCGGGCGGTAATATCTTCCTTGATGGCCACATAATGGGTAATGTTGCCCTGCTTATCAAGGATCGGCGCAATGACCGACAATTCCCAATACACCTCACCATTTTTGCGGCGGTTGATCAACTCCCCGCGCCAGGCCTGTCTAGCGGTCAAAGTTGCCCACATCTCCGCAAAACGCTCAGGAGGCGTCTGACCCGATTGCAAAAGCCGGGGGTTCTTACCTTTCACCTCCTCCAGGGTATAGCCGGTGACGCGCGTGAAGGATTCGTTGACGTATTCAATTTCGGCTTGCGGCGAGGTGATGATAATGATGCTGGGGCTCTGTTCAACAACCACAGAAAGTTTGCGTAGCTCCTCATTGGCCATCAATAAATTGGCAGTACGATCTGCAACGCGCATTTCCAGGTTGCGAAGCAAATCATTCAAAGCAAAGCCCATCCGATTAAAGGCGTCGGTCAAATAGCCAATTTCATCCTGAAATTGGACCGGAATGGGTTGATACCGCTGCTCTCGCTCAAAACGCTGCACGCCCTCCATCAGCCCCTTCAGCGGACGCGCAACCGTGATCAACATCATCAAAGGCAGCACAAACAGAAGCAGCCCATTGGCCAACAAAATTGTCCAAATCAAAGGCACAAGAAACTCGTGAATGTATTGACGAAAGGCACGATATTGATCATCCAACACAGCTTGTGGGCCACTGCGCAGGGGCAGCTGTGCCAACGAGACCGTTTGCGTGGCTTCAGACGCCGGCTTCAATCCAATGGCCCACACGGAGGCATCTGGACGTTCGTTAACTTGATAGAGCGGTCCGGCGGGCAAGCTATGATGGGTCAGATCAATTTGTCCATCCGCATATAAGACAACCTGAAAGGTATATTCCCGATCGCGAACATAATACGAGCGAACGCGGTTGTACGTTACAATCAGCCGATCTGCCTCCTGCCGCAAATAAATTCCACCTGGCGGATTGGGCTCCAACTCAAATTGTGAATAGAGCGCAAAAATGGCGGGGACTCTTGAGAAACGATGTTCCAGGCTTGGATAATCGGGTGGAGTGCCAAACGTCAACAGGCCATTATTGGCAACAAAAACCTGCGAATAGGTCTTGCCATAAAACAGAAACGGAAATTCCACCACCGCAACCCGGGCAATAATCACTTGATCGCGCGCTGCATCATCAATAGAGAACGAGAGGGGATTGCCGATCTGTTTTTCAAACTGGAATGGAATTTCAATCACATCATAGCCGCCCAAAGAATTGGGCACGAAACGGATCGAGCGATGATCGGCAAGCGGCGCATGATATTGATCGGCGTAGGCCGGCGTCACTAGCCAGGCAACACCCCCTAACAACGCCAACAAAACCGTCAACACCGCACCAGAAAACTTCACCATCAGCGTGGTTGTCTCGGGGCGCGAAAGCAGATAGTTGAGGGCGAACAGAAACAGAACCGCCAAAATTCCAACCGATAAACTGACATGATACACAAGCGTGGATACCAAAGCATAAG
>JAIWNK010000054.1 GCA_020216845.1 Anaerolinea sp.
GCAAACGCCTCAAAGCCATCGCCCTGCACGGCGCCTATCGCATCCCCGTGCACAACCCGCAGGAAATGAAACAGCTCAGCGACCGCTTCAACCGCTTTCTCAACATTCAGCCGCCCTTCGTCAATGGCCGCAGCATGGCTGTGTTGGGCTGGCTGCTGCAAGTGCTGCCCCTACAAATGCGGCAGGATGGCCTGCTTTACAAAATTTTGCTGAGCAAATGGGGCACAACCAGCATGAATCAATTCAGCATTGAAACCGGCGATGCCCCCATTCGCAATTGGGGTGGCAGCAACCGCAGCTATGGCCTGCGCACCTCACAACGCATCAACCCAGATTTAATTCGCGCCCGCGAGCAGGTCAAATATCACTGCTATTCCTGTCCGGTTGGCTGCGGCGGCATGTGCAGCCTGCCCCAAGGTGGCGAAACGCACAAACCCGAATACGAAACCGTCCTGGCCCTCAGCGGGTTGTTGCAATGCACCGACCTCGACATCGTTTTCGAGGCCAACGAGCTGCTCAACCGCGCCGGCATGGATAGCATCTCCGCCGGCGGAACAGTTGCCTTTGCCATCGAATGCTACGAGCACGGCCTGCTAACCCCTCAAGAGACCGACGGCCTGGAGCTGCGCTGGGGCAATGCTGCCGTCATCCTGCCCCTGTTACAGCGCATGGTCACGCGCCAGGGGATCGGCGACTTGTTGGCCGATGGCGTCAGGGCTGCCAGTCAGCGGCTTGGGCGCGGCAGCGAAAAGTTTGCCATTCACGCCGGCGGGCAAGAGCTGGCCATGCACGATGGCCGCAACGACCCCGGCTTTGCCCTGCATTATGTTGTGGAGCCCACCCCCGGACGACACACCATCGGCTCTTACTTGTATTATGAAATGTTTCAACTGTGGCGCAAACTGCCGCACCTGCCCGCCGTGCGCAGCCTGTTCTACACCAAAAACAGCAAATATCGCCCCGATGCCGAAAAAGCCATTTGGGCCGCGGCGTGCAGTCAGTTCACCCAATTGATGAACGGTGCTGGCCTATGCCTGTTCGCTGGGCTATTTGGCGTACACCGCGTGCCCATCTTCGAATGGTTGAACGCGGCAACCGGCTGGCAAAAATCACCCGCCGAGTATCTGCGCATCGGCCAGGATATTCAAACCATCCGGCAAGCCTTCAACATTCGCGAGAAAGTCGCCCTGCAAGCTGAAATCGGCGATCGGGCGATTGGCGCCCCGCCCCTATCTGAGGGTGCCAATCGTCAACGCAGCGTGCCGCTGAACGAACTCGTCTCGCGCTATTGGCAGCAAATGGGCTGGGATGAGCAAGGCCGACCACACCCCGAGCAAATCCAAGCCTTGGGTCTGGACTTCCCTGAATAGGTTCTCAGTTTAGGAGATAGAGCCATGTCTTACACAATTACCGAAGATTGCACCGGCTGCGGCGCCTGCGTGAGGCGCTGCCCCGTCGAAGCCATCACCGGCGAACGCAAACAGCGGCACACCATTGACCCCGAACTATGCATTGATTGCGGCGCCTGTGCACTTGTTTGCCCAACCCAAGCCATCCTCTGCCCCAACGGTGAACGCAGCAAGCCAAAGCGCATCAATGAATGGCTACAGCCTGTTTGGAACTATGAAGCTTGCGTCCTCTGCCGCATCTGCGTCATCACCTGCCAACCGGTGCCATTCAGCAAATGGATGCCAGGCACGCCAACGGAATTCGCGCCGGTGAACCCTACCTGCGCGCCCCCAAAAACTGCATCTCTTGTAGCTTTTGCGCTGCCGATTGCCCAACCAACGCCATCCGCATGGCCAACCCAAAAGTAAGCTGAAGCTGCCCCTCACCTCCCAGCAAGCTTTTTGCTCAACTCAGCTGCCCACCACAACACACCTGTCATCCCCCAAACATCAGCAAACAGAAAGCCGCCCCTTGCGGGACGGCTTTCGGCTTTTTTGGCTGCGACGCACCAAGAACTCAAGCGAGGAGGGGCGCCGCAGCCAGACACGAACTACTATCTATCATTTTCGACACCACCTCCTCCTTTCTTTAGGATAGCAACTTCAGGAGGTGCAACCTCTGTAAAGAGTATCACACAAAAGCCAGCACAAGTCAAGCCCTGCACAGGCTTAACCTTCTACCAACGGGTTGAGAAATTCACCCGCCAGGCAGCGCCATCGTTGGTAACCGCAGAACCGGTATTGACCACCTCAAACCAGGTCTGCCCCGGCTTGAAGGGCACCAACTGCCCGCTTGCATCCACCAGCGTCAGCACCGCATCCGGCGCATTGCGTTGCCAGCGCACCGAATAGACCTGTCCATCGCGCAACAGCAAAGCATCTCCGCTGCCATTCAACGCCATTTCCATCATCTCAGTCTCCGCCGAAGGCACCACATCTTGATGTGGAACAAAAATCACCACCACATTCTCAACCCCCAATTGTTCGCCCGTCACCGCATCCGTCAGCGGTGCGTAGCGCTCACTAGCCTGATCGGTTGCGTTTTGCTGATCCACGCTGCGCAGGTAGCGTCCGCTTTCAGCGTCGTAGTCCCAACGATTGTAAATGGCAATCGAGTAGCGCACCGTCAATTGACTAGCCGCCCTGCCACCTTCCGGCGCTTCCAGCTTGAAGTACATTCCATCCAGGTTTTGGCGGCTGTTATCCACCTGCACCAGGCGCAGATACTCGCCGACCTTGGCTGTGTTGGCCATCAGGTAATTCTTGCCCTTGGGGTCATAGCGACCGATTGCCCCAACCTGCAACGACTTTGAACCTTCTAGCACCAGGCGGCTGCCAAATTCAGAGCCGGCAAAGCGCTGATAGACGCGCGGGTCTGCACTGCCAAACACAAACACCGCCTTATACATACGGATAAGGTGTTCATCGAAATAGCGCCCCGAACGGATCGGCGCCACTTGCTCGGCATCACGGCCATAATAAATGGCCGCGAAGCGCGTCGTGCCGAACTCAGTGTAATATTCATACACCAAATCCGCAGCCGAAACGCCCAATTGCGGGCGCCCTTCGCGCGGCAGGTTTTGCACCTTGACGATGATCGGACGGCGCTCCAGCAAAGCCGGGTCATCCACCTCCAAACCGGTCAGCGGATTGACCCCCGCCGGAAAGCCCGATGGGCCCAACCCCGCCGGCGGATACGCCGGCGTAGCCGTCGGCGAAGGCAGCGGCGTTGCTGTTGCGGTTGGCTGCGGGGTGAACGTCGCCGTCGGCGGCAGCGGCGTGAAGGTTGGCGGCATTGTTGGGGTTGCCGTTGGCGGCAGCGGGGTCAGCGCGCTGCACGAAGCCAGCAACGTTCCCAACAGCAACAGGCTTAAAGCCAGGCAAATCTTACAATCAAGCTTCATGATCCAATCTCCTTTATCAGATATGGCGGGGATAATACACCCAAAAGGCGCATTTGCGCAACCCCGCAGGCCCTAGACGCACCATCCCCCAGCAAAGTTCCCGGTCATTTGTCCAATCCTCCTTGCCATCAAACACATTCCATCTGACCAAATCAGGTTATAATTTAACTTAATGGATACTTCTTCCACACCTTCCAAATTCCCTGCCTTTCTGCCCGTATTGTTCACCAGCCTTGGGCTAACCCTGTCTGGCCTTGTCGGATTGGCACTTGTCGTTCTCTACACACTGCCAACCTTGGGGCCGCGCTGGCTGTTCTTCTTTCTCTTCTTCATCACCCTCACTGGTCTGGCGCTGCCAATTGTCTATTTCCTCAACCGCCGCTTTCCCAGCACGCCCATGCCCAACAGCACCGTGCT
This sequence comes from Anaerolinea sp., assembly GCA_020216845.1. Taxonomy (GTDB): domain Bacteria; phylum Chloroflexota; class Anaerolineae; order Anaerolineales; family Anaerolineaceae; genus JAIWNK01. The sequence goes on from JAIWNK010000054.1 coordinate 3,770, forward strand.
GGTGCGTCAGGCACTATGGGTTGGAATCTATGGGGATGTTGCCCTATGGTTGCAAATGGGACACATCTTCAACCTGGCCTTGGCTGTCTTCCTGGCTGCTGGGCTGATTGCAATTGAATTATTGCTGCGCATGCGCGAACGCAGCCTTTGGAAGCCCGAAGAGGCAAAAAATGAATGAATGACCTGCGCCGCTTGCCTGCCATAGATACTTTGCTGCAAACCCCTGCTGCTCAAGCGCTATGTGCAACATTTGGCCGTCCCCTGACCCTCAATGCCTTGCGTCAGGCGCTGCAACAGCAACGCCGCGCCGAGCAAGATGACCCACATTTCGCCGACCCCCAAACGCTGCTGAGCTCTGCTCAGGCCCTGTTGCAAACCTGGTGCCAACCGAGTTTGCTGCCTGTCATCAATGCCAGCGGGGTCGTGCTGCACACCAATTTGGGGCGCGCCCCACTGAGCACAGCTGCATCGCTTGCCATCCAACAAACCGCAGCAACGTACAACAACCTGGAATTCGACCTCGAGTCGGGCCGGCGCGGACACCGCGAACAGCACATTGAAGCCCTGCTCACACAGCTCACCGGTGCCGAGGCGGCGCTGGTTGTCAACAACAACGCCGCCGCCGTGCTGCTGACACTCAGTGCACTGGCGCGCCGCCAACGCGTCATCATCGCTCGCGGACAACTGGTTGAAATCGGCGGCGGCTTCCGCATCCCGGACGTGATGGCACAATCCGGCGCAAAACTGATTGAAATTGGCACAACCAACCGCACCCATGCCCAAGATTACGTCGAAGCACTACAAGCGCCCACCGCCCTCGTCTTACACGTCCATTCCTCCAACTTCCGCATCATTGGTTTTGCAAGCCAACCCAACCTGGCCGAAATTACCCACCTGGCCCACGAACACAATGTGCCCGTAATGGCAGACCTTGGCTCTGGCTGCCTGCTTGAAACAAATGCCTTTGGTCTTGCACACGAACCGATGGTGCAAGAGGCCATCAGCCAGGGCGTTGACCTGGTATGCTTCTCTGGCGACAAACTGCTTGGTGGCCCACAAGCCGGCATCATCGTTGGCAAACGTGACCTGCTGGCCAAAATTCGCAAGCACCCCCTGCTGCGCGCCGTGCGCGCCGACAAACTGTGCCTGGCTGCGCTACAAGCCACCCTGCTACACTACCGCAAAGACGAAGCACTCAGCCACATTCCCATCTGGCGCATGATTGCCACCCCACTTGCCACCTTGCAAGCTCGCGCCACCGCCTGGCAGGCAGCGCTCGATTGGGGCGAGGTGTTGCCTGGCCATTCAACCATTGGCGGCGGCAGCCTGCCCGAAGAAACCCTGCCCACCGCCCTGTTATCATTGTCACTCCGTCAGCCCAATCGCTGGCTCTCCTGGCTGCGCACGCGTCGCCCGGCCATCATTGCCCGCATTCAGAACGATAGGATCGTATTCGACCCACGCACCGTACTGCCAGAGCAAGAAGGCAACCTGCTTCAAGCCCTGACAGAGCTCCGCCAACTTAACAACTCTCCGAAAGGTAGCCAATGAAAAACGAAATTCAAACCCTGATGCAAGAAAACGACCTCGAAGCCTTGCTGGTGATGGGCCCTGCCCAACACAATCCAGCCATGGTTTACTTTACTGGCCTGGTACACGTTTCCAAAGCTGACCTGATCCTGCGTCGCGGTGCAGAGCCCGTGTTGTTTCACGGCAGCATGGAACGCGACGAAGCCGCTCAGTCAGGTTTGCCCAGGCGCGATTACGAACAATACCCCTGGAAAGAGCTGCAGCAAGAAGCAGGCGGCGACACAACCCAAATGATGGCCCTGCGCTACGAACGCATGTTGCGCGATTGCGGCGTGACACAGGGGCGCGTCGCCATCTATGGGCAACAAGAAATCGGCCCACAATTTGCCATTCTCAACGCCCTGCAACAGCGCATGCCCGAGCTGACCCTGGTTGGCTTTGTCAACGACCCCATTCTCTCACAGGCCATGTTCCGCAAAGACGAAACAGAACTAGCCCACATCCGGCACATGGGGCAGATCACCACCAGCGTTGTTGGGCGCGTGGCCGATTTTCTCAGCAGCCAACACGCCCGCGACGGTCTGCTCCTCGACAAACAAGGGCAACCCGTGACCATTGGCCGGGTGAAAAGCCTGATTGATTTATGGCTCGCCGAAGCAGGCGCAGAAAACCCCGAAGGTACCATCTTTGCCCAAGGGCGCGATGCCGGCGTGCCGCACAGCACCGGCAACGATGCCGAGGCCCTGCGCCTTGGTCAAACCATCGTCTTCGACATCTTCCCCTGTCAGGCACGCGGCGGTTACTTCTATGACTTCACCCGCACCTGGTGCCTGGGCTACGCCCCCGATGAAGCCTTGCAGCTTTATGAGCAAGTGCGTCACGTCTATGAAACCATTCGCAGCGAATTGCAGCTTGATGCACCCTTCCGCAGTTATCACGAACGCACCTGTGAACTCTTTGAGGCCATGGGCCACCCAACCCTGCGCACCCACCCCGGCACCCAAAGCGGCTTCGTCCACAGCCTGGGGCACGGCCTGGGGCTGCGCGTCCACGAGCGCCCATGGAGCAGCACAACCGCCAGTGCCGGCGATATCCTCGCCGCCGGGACGGTCTTCACCATCGAGCCAGGGCTCTATTATCCAGAGCGCGGTTTGGGCGTGCGCCTGGAAGACACCTACACCGTCACTCCCGATGGTCACTTTGCTCCACTCGCTGACTTCCCGCTCGACCTGGTGCTGCCGGTACACGGCTAAAGGAGCGTTCTGCCATGCCCGACCTGGCCCCTGCCCGCATTCTCGGCATTGAAAGCTCGTGTGACGAAACCGCTGCCGCCATTCTTGAAAATGGCCGGCTTCTGCTCGCCAGCACAGTCGCTTCGCAAATTGACCTGCACGCCCGTTACGGCGGCGTCTTCCCTGAGGTCGCCTCACGCCAACACATTCGCACCGTCTACGCCATTGTCGAACAGGCGTTGCAACAGGCACACCTGACCTTAGCCGATGTAGACGCCATCGCCGTCACGCGCGGCCCCGGCTTGGCCGGCTCGCTGGTCGTTGGCATGAACATGGCCAAAGGGTTAGCCCTGGCAAGCGGCAAACCTCTCGTCGGCGTCAATCATCTTGAGGGTCACATCTATTCCGCCTGGGTACACCCGGCAAACACCACCCCACTGCCCCCGGCGCCGCAATTTCCACTCCTGGCACTGCTGGTTTCCGGCGGTCACAGCGAGCTCAACCTGATGACCGATCACTTGCATTACCAACGCCTGGGCGCCACACTCGACGATGCCGCCGGTGAAGCCTTCGACAAAGTGGCCCGGCTGCTTGGCCTGCCCTATCCCGGCGGGCCTTCCATCCAAAAAGCCGCTGCCGAGGGCAACCCGCAGGCCTTTCACTTCCCGCGCGCCCGCCTGGATGGCACGTGGAATTTCTCCTTTAGCGGATTGAAGACCGCAGTACTGCGCCTGGTGCGCAGTTTTGAAGAGCAACAGCAGCCCCTGCCGGTTGCCGACCTGGCCGCCAGCTTTCAAGAAGCCGTCGTAGACGTGCTGCTGACCAAAACCCTGGCTGCGGCGCGGCAATTTGGCGCCCAACAAATCCTTGTCGCCGGCGGCGTATCAGCCAATCGGGCCCTGCGTCAGGCTTTCCTCAATCAGCAAGAATTCCCCGTCCACATTCCCTCGCTCTCGCTTTGCACAGACAACGCCGCCATGATTGCTGCTGCCGGCTATTTTCGCTACGCCCTCGGACATTGCGACTCGCTGGATATGGATGTGTTGCCCACCTGGCCACTTTCTTGAACGCCATGTAACTTTTTGGAGCTATGCAAATCTAAATGGATAAGGCCGCACAAACGCTCTCGCTCGCCAAATTACAAGCCGGTGACCCACACGAATTTGCTCACTTTGTTGATCAATATTCCGGCTCAGTCTATCGGCTCGCGTTAAAAATGGTCAGTGAACCTCAAGACGCTGAGGACGTGCTGCAAGAAACTTTCCTCAAGGCACAGCGCGCCCTGCCAAAATTCGAGGGCCGTTCGTCCCTTGCCACCTGGCTTTACCGCATTGCAGTCAACGAAGCATTGATGGTGCTACGCAAACGCCGCCCGGATATGATCTCCGTTGAAGAACCCGACCCGGATGCCGAAGAGCTAGACGAACCTTTGCAAATCATTGATTGGTGCTGTCTGCCCGAGGCCGAACTGCTTTCGAACGAATTTCGTCAACATTTGCAAGCGGCCATGCAGCAGCTTTCACCAGCCTTAAGGGCCGTGTTTCTGCTTCGCGATATCGAAGGCCTTTCCATCGAAGAAACCGCCCAAACGCTGGATGTTTCGCAGGCCGTGGTCAAAACCCGCCTGCTGCGGGCGCGGCTCAAGCTGCGCGAAGCGCTTTCGGAATACTACAAAGAACGCCTGACGGAAAGGTCGCAATGAGCGAGAAGCACGACTGTGGTTTAATGTTATCTTCCCTGGTGGAGTATATTGACGGCACACTGCGCGAGGAAGTTTGTCGTGAAATTGAGCGACACCTGCGCGATTGCGAAAACTGTCGTGTGGTTGTCAACACCTTGCGCAAGACGATCGAAATCTATCAGGTGACTGCTGAACCGGATACCCTGCCCGCCGATGTGCGCCAACGGCTGTTTTACCGCCTGGAGCTGCCCAACGAACCAACCGAAACCAACAGCGCCCTGGCACATCAACCAGGCAGCCTTTGCCCCCACTGTCATCAAGCCCGTCTCGATTATGACGGCACACTTACCCTGCGTTGCCCGGCCTGCGGCTATGCCGAAGGCGGCGGTTGCACCTGATAACCCATCCTCATTTGCCCCGGCGGGGCAAACCACCCACAGAAAGGTCTCTCCTCATGCAAACGATGCTAAACGATTCCATTATCAAACAGCTGAACGAAGTCTTCCAAAACCTGGAACAACCGGTCGAAATTGCCCTGTTCAACGACCCAACCAACCCCGAAACTTCTGAAGCCCTCCAACAACTGCTCGGCGAAGTATCCGCCCTATCCGAGAAATTCCACCTGAGCAGCTACCAAATGCCCGAAGATGCCAAGCTAGCCGCTCATTACCACCTGGACAAAACCCCCGGGTTCGTCTTGTTGGGCAAAACAGAAGGTGAACCCGAAGATTACGGTGTGCGCTTTGCCGGTTTCCCCGGTCAATATGAATTCACCTCACTGATTAATGACCTGGTCATGGTCTCACAACGCCGATCCGGCGTGCGCCCCGAAACCAGTGCTGCCCTGGCCGAGCTCAAAGACACCCTCCATTTGATGGTCTTTGTTACCCCAACCTGCCCCTATTGCCCACGCGCCGTCATACTGGCCCATCAACTGGCAATGGAAAGCCCCCTGGTCCAGGCCGAAATGATTGAAGCAACCGATTTTCCTGCCCTGGCGGAACAATACAACGTCTCCAGTGTGCCCCACACCGTCATCAATCACGGTCAGGGCGAATGGATTGGCGCGCTGCCTGAGGCAGCGGCCCTGCAAGAAATTCTCCACACCTTAAAACAGGAGCAATAAACACCTATGGATGCCAAAGTCACCTGGTCTCATGGTCTCAGTTTCAGCGGACAAGGCTTCAGCTCTGGCTTTGAGCTGCCCCTTGGTGCTGAGGCACAGGTCGGCGGCGAAAACGATGGCTTTCGCCCAATGGAACTCATTCTGATTGGTTTGGCAGGCTGCACGGCAATGGATGTCATCTCCATTTTGCAAAAAAAGCGTCAGGACGTAACCGCTTTTGAAGTCAAAGTCCACGCTGAACGTGCCGAAAACCACCCGCGCGTCTTCACCCACATCACCATCGAATACATCCTCACCGGTCACGGCCTTGACCCGGCTGCTGCTGAGCGCGCCGCTGAGCTTTCTGAAACCAAATATTGCCCGGCACAGGCCATGCTCGGCAAAGCCGTGCCGATTGAGCGTCGCATCACAATTTTGGAGGCCTGAGCCATTTAAGGCTGTGACCCCGCCAGAATAACGCTCTGCGACCCTGCCCCGACCGAGGCCGTCACCACAGCACCATAGCGCGTCAGCGTGCCCAAATAGGCCGCTTCACCATTGTGCGCCACCCACCCATCCAGGTTAAACGCCAGCGGGCCATCGGCCAGTACCCATTCGCCATTGTACTTGCGGGCAATGTGCACATGCGTACCGGTTGCCTGACCGCCTTCACACGAAGGCAA
>JAIWNK010000055.1 GCA_020216845.1 Anaerolinea sp.
CCCAAGCGGATCCCCTGCCCGAACAACTGTCCCCTGACGCACCAGGCTGGCTTGCGCCAGATGTAGATAAAAAATCGTCCAGCCGGTACGCTCATCGCCATCGCCATCCAAATCCAAAACCAGCAAGGCAATGCCGGTGCGCGCCACCACACCATCCGCCACGGCTCGCGCCCATTCCTGCGTCGGTGCACAGCCTGCTTGCAAACCAGGCGGGGCAAAATCCAGTGCGGCGAAAGGTGCGCCCTTGCCCCAACCTGTATGTGGCCCGCCAGTAAACGCCCAACGCTTGCCAGCTTCGAAAGGCAAGCGCAAAGCCGGTTGCTGCAAACTACCTGGAATGTGATCTTGCCGATCGGCCCACGGGTCGCCGAACAAACGTGTATACGTCGCCTGAAAACCCGCGCTGCTGATGGCATATGCGTAAGCATCTCCATCCAACAACTTGCAAAAATAAGCCTGCAAAGCCACCGTCGCCGCATTTTGCCAGGGGTCAGGGCGCTCCAGCCGACCATCCAGGTGTTCCAACGTCGTCAACTTACCGGCGCGCCAGTCATAATAGCCATTATTCAATTGATTTGCCGCCCAAATCAGCTGCATCTCCAGCCCGGCATGGCTCGAATCGCGATATCCTAGCAGATACCCTGTCGCCGCCTCAGCAGGCAAATCGGGGTTGGTCAAGGCTCCGGTTTGATATTCCAACAATGCCAGCAGCAAGCGCGGGCTAATGCTGTAATTGGTAGCAATGTAATCCACGATCTCCCCACCGGTGCGGGTTTGCTCACCCATATAGGTCGAATATTGTTTGAGCCAGCCAGGCTGCTGCCGGACAAACTCAGCTGCATCGAAACCAATTTGTGCCGGGCCATTGACGAACCAACCATCCGGCAAAATTTGATGCGGACTGCCCCATAAGGCCTGATAATAAATCGGGATTTTCATCGGCATGCCCGGCGGCATGGTTGTTGCATCCGCCGGAATGAAAGAGTTGGCCTCCAAAATTTGCGGCACAGTCGTGTTGAAACGCACCGCCAGAGCGGGCAGCGTATCGCCGGTTTGGGCCACATAGTCCACCAACGTGCCCGGCGGATACGGCGGGCGAGTAGGGTAAGCTGTTGGCGTTTCCAACAAGGGCGTTGGGGCAGGCGTCACCCCCAGCGTGAGAAAGCGCGCTTGCGGTTGCGGTGCGCAAGCCGCCATCATCACCGCCAGCAACAACAACGCCATCAGTTGGCGTGCCAACCGCCCCAATTTATTGCCCAGCTGCAGGCGTCGCCGCCGGGCGTGTAACCAATGTCCGATAATCTCCATACACCGAAGCTTCTGCGACTTGACCGTCGCGGGTCATCGTACCTTCATACGGCTTGGCGCCATTGTGCACCGTCCAGCCGCTCAACACAAACGGCAGCGGGCCAGCAGTCGGAATCCACTCACCGTTATACTTACGGGCAACGTGGACATGTGTGCCGGTTGCGCGCCCACCCTCACACGAGGGATGCCCTATTTTACCATCTTGATCCACCCAATCGCCAACCGAAAGTTTATCGCGCGTCGCAATGTGCATGTACACAATCACCCAACCGGTTTGTTCATAGCCATCGCCATCCAGGTCCACCACCACCAGGCCAGGCCCCGTGCGCACCACCCGCCCCGGAGCAACCGCCGTCACCCATTTTTCGGTCGTATAACAGCCGCGCTGATCCTCGTTAGGGGCCAGGTCAATTGCGCCGATGACGCTATTTGCACTCCACACCGCATGCGGCCCCCCTGTCAACGCCCAGGTCTGCCCCGGCGGGAAGGGCAATTGCAGCTCCGGCTGCACAATAAACGGCGGGAAAAGTGGCTCAACCATCTGCGCCCGCACCCAGGGATCGCCAAACATGCGCGAATATAGAGTCAGAAAATTCTCGGAGCTATAGAGTGCCTGCGCCCAACGCGGCTGATCATACAACCGGGCAAAGTAATAGCTCAGCGCCGCTGTGCCAGCATTCAAGCGCGGCGAGAGGCGCACCCGCTGCCCATCCCGGGTCGTCACCTCCAACACAGACCCATCCCTCCAGCCATAATAGCCAATGCTCAACTGCTGACAGGCCCAGGACAATTGCTTGTACAGCCCCTTGTAATCCAGGCTGAGATACCCAAGCGGATAGTCTGCCTCGGCAATGCTCTTCGGCTGACCGGTTACCCAGCCGCTCTGATATTCGAGCAAAGCAATCAGCAGGCGCGGATTGCAAGAATTTTCAATCGCCACACGCTGAATCACCCGCGCCGCATCATACGTTCCATCCTCCATCGGCTGTGTATAGCTTAACAGATAGCCGCTCGTCTGTGCCACATAACTGCGCACATCAAAATCCACTGCCGAAGGGGAATAGATGATCTCGCTATCAGGCAGCAACAATTCCTCCGGCCCAGTTTCGCCCAAAACATCCGGGATCATCAACAAAATATCCTGCGGCAAAAACGCGGTTTCGGGCAGAGTCCGATCCGGCGAGCCAATCGTCTCAGGCGGCACACCGAAACGCAACGCCACAACCGGCAACGTCTCATTGGGCTGCGTGTAATACAAAATGGGCGGTTTGGGCGTTGCAATCGTTGTTGGGGTTTCAACGGCAACAGGCGTACCGGGCAACACAGTTGGCGGGCTTGTGCGCACAAATACCTGCGGCGTGCCTAAGGGTGTGTTGGTTGCCTCCGTCAGAACCGGCGGGTTTGCAAATGCCGCCCCCTGAGCGCACCCCGTTGCAAGCAACAAAACGCTCAGCAGCGTCAGCGCAAGCAAAAACCGTCTAGCGACGAATCTGATTCTCTGGAAGGAAGCGATCCCAGGCTTCAACAACTTGTTCTCCACGCACCAAAACGCCATCATATGCCACCCCTGCCGATTGCGCCACCCAACCATCCATCACAAAGGGCAGCGCCCCATCTGCAGAGATCCACTCTCCATTATATCGCCTTGCAATATGAACGTGTGTCGCTTTTGAAACCCCGCCCTCACACGAAGGGTGACCAAGGCGATCGCCGGCGCGCACCCGCGTACCAGCTTTCACCCGTTGATACGAATCAATATGCAAGTAAAAAATACTCCAGCCGGTTTGCTCAAAGCCGTCTCCGTCCAAATCAAGGATGACCACACCATCCCCAGCATAGGTCACCACACCATCCGCCACAGCGGTCACCCAATTTTCCGAGACAACGCAGCCTTGCGGCTCGCCCGGCGGAGCAAAGTCCAGCGCTGCCCAGGCTGTGCCATCCGCCCAGCCACCATGCGGCCCACCAGTAAACGACCAGGTTTCCCCCTCCGCGAACGGCAATTGCAGCTCAGGCTGCCGCAAACCGGGGGGGATGAGCGGCTCAAACGCAAAATCGAACGGATAGCCAAACAAAGCATCGAAGGTGGCAAACAAGCCCTGATCAGAAACCGCCCGTTCCCAATCCGCACCCTCATACAGCAAACCAAAGAAATATTGCACCCCTGCTGTGCCAGCATTGATCAGTGGCGAGGGCGGCACCAACGTACCATCCGCCAACAACCACCCCGAAACCGCATTGATGCGCCACAAATAATACCCCCTGCACAAATTATTGGCTGCCCAAGAAAGCTGCCGATACAACCCCACATACCAGGGGTTGCGAAATCCCAGCGGGTATTCTTCAACGGGCACACGTTGTGTCACCCACCCGCTTTGATATTCCAAAACCGCCAACAGCAAGCGCGGACTGACGCTATTCTCGCGCGCCACACGTTCCACAATCTGCGCCCCGGTCAACGTGCGTTCATCCACCACTTCGCCATACTCTGCCAACGTGCCGTTCTTACGCCGGATGAAATCATCCAATGCAAAATGGGCACTGCTCGGGCCAAACACCAATTCCGAATCGGGGATGATCTTGAAATCTGGCCCCGTGTTGCCTTGCGGGGCAGGTGGAATGGTCAGCACCTGCCCCACCTCCAGCAAATCGGGGTTGAGGATGCCATTGGCCTCGCTCAATGCCTGCACCGTCACGCCATACCGCCCAGCAATCAACGCCAACGAATCGCCCGGCTGCACCACATAGGTTTCAGCTTCGTTGCGGACCGATGGCAAGGGATGCGGCTCATCAGGGGTTGGCACAGCGCGCGCCCCGACCAATGGACGCACCGTCACCTGTGGGGTGAGGTCAGGGGCAGACGGCACAACCGTCTGCTGCCAAATTGGCGCAACATTGGCGCTGCGCGTGCAGCCAACACAGCTCAGCAACACAATGAGCAAGAGCATCAGGCATACTTTTTGCATCTATGCAACCATCAATCTCCCAGGTTGCAGGCAAGCCTGATGAAAAGCCTGCCTGCAACGCTGATAACCGAATCAGGCTTTTTCGCCGCGGATGAAGGCTTCCGTCATCTCGCGCGCCACATCATCCTTGAATTGGCGGGGCGGGGTCTTCATAAAGTAAGAGGCCGGCCCATACAACGGCCCACTGAGACCGCGATCCAACGCCAGCTTCAGGCAGCGCACAGCGTCAATCACCACGCCAGCCGAATTGGGCGAATCCCATACTTCCAGCTTTGCTTCCAGGTTGAGCGGCACCTCGCCAAACGTCGTGCCTTCCATGCGCACATAGCACCACTTGCGGTCCGTCAGCCACGGCACATAATCGCTTGGCCCAACATGAATATCCGATTCGGGCAGCGTGTAGGGCAACATACTTGTCACAGCTCCCGTCTTTGAGATCTTCTTCGACTCAAGCCGTTCACGTTCCAGCATGTTCAAAAAATCGGTGTTGCCGCCAAAGTTCAACTGATAGGTGCGGTCGAGGCGCACACCGCGATCCACAAACAGGCTGGTCAGCACACGGTGCAAAATGGTCGCGCCCACCTGACTCTTGATGTCATCGCCAATGATTGGCAAGCCACGCTGACGGAAGCGCTCCGCCCAGTATTCTGAGCTGGCAATGAAGACCGGAATGGCATTGACCATGGCGCAGCCCGCCTCCAACACCTGTTCCACATACCATTTGGTTGCCATCTCAGAGCCAACCGGCAAGTAGCTCACCACCACGTCAGTACGGGTTTCCTTGAGCACACGCACAATATCCACCGTTGGGCCAGGTGCCTTGGTCAACATCTGCGAAAGATATTTGCCCAGGCCATCGTGCGTCATGCCGCGTTGCACCGGCACATTCAGAAACGGCACCTGACAAAACTTGTAGGTGTTGTTCGGATACGCATAAATGGCCTCAGACAAGTCCTTGCCCACTTTGGTATCCACAACATCGAAAGCGGCGCTGAATTCGATATCGCGGATGTGATACCCGCCCAAATTGACATGCATCAACCCAGGCACGCGATCCGTGTCCGCTGCGTCCTTATAGAAATGAACGCCTTGAACCAACGACGAGGCACAGTTGCCCACACCAATGATAGCGACACGTACTTTCTTTTCACTCATAATGCTTCTCCTACCAAAATTGGTCTCCTTATGAAATATTTTCCGGCTGTCTATGCTATAATCCTTTTTAACTTTGTTCAAGTCTTGTGGATTGCATGAACACCGAATACTCTGATTATACTCGCCGACTCGAACGTTTGCTTGAGGTTTGTCGAATTTTAAGCGCAAATCTTGAAATTGAGCCGTTGCTGCAATCCATTATTGAGATGGCCTCCGAGCTAACCAACAGCAACGCCAGCTACATCCTCATCTATGACGAGGAAGGCGCTTGCCTGCGGCATATCGCCGGGCCCTGGTACCAACTGGAAATGCTGCAAACACTGGCCGTGCCGCTTGAACGCAGCATCTTGGGATGGGTCTACAGTCACAATGAGCCCCGCGTCGTTCAAGCCGGAGAAGATCACCGCCTTTATACCGCGCTTAAGCGCGAGCTGGGCGGCGAAACTGTTTCGTTGTTGGCAGTACCAATGATCTTTCGCGGCACAACCATCGGCGTGTTTGCCGCTGCCAACAAAGCCCGCGACTACACCGAAGAAGACCTGACCATTCTAGAAACCCTGGCCTCACAAGCCGTGATTGCCATCCGCAACGAAAAATGGCTCGGGCAGGCGCAAGCTGCCTATGAGAAAGCGATGGAATTGGACCGCATGAAACGCGACTTCATTGCCATCGTCAGCCATGAGCTGCGCACCCCGTTGGGCGTTGTCCTGGGCCATGCCTCCCTCCTGGCCGAAACCTGCGCCCCCGAAGAAAAGGCCGACCTGGATACCATCGTGCGCAACGCCCTGCGACTACGTGAAATCATTCAGGATTTTGCCGACCTGGATAAATTTGAGCGCGGCTTTGGCAAGCTAGATCTCAAACCTGTTGATATGAGTCAGCTTGTGCGCCAAACAGCGGCTTTGTTTAGTGACCTGGCCAAAGATCATCAGGTAGAAATGTTGGTACAGGCCCCCAAAACACGCCTGATGCTCGAAGGGGACGCAGAGAAAATCGCCATTGCTCTGCGCAACCTGATCAAAAATGCCATTACCTTCACCGATCCGGGCGGGCGGGTGGTCATCGGCGTCGAGGCCATCCCCGGCTATATCAAAGTCACCGTTCTGGATACGGGCATCGGCATCCCCCAAGAAGAGCAACAAAAAATCTTTGAGCGCTTCTATCAGGTGGAAAAGCACATGACGCGCCGACATGGTGGGCTGGGCGTTGGCCTCTCAATCGCCAAAGAATTGATCGAACTCCATGGCGGGCGGATCTGGGTAGAAAGTGAGGAAGGGGTTGGCAGTCGCTTCTTGTTTGCTCTGCCGCTTAACCGTGCCCAAGCCGCAGCTGCCGGGCAAGTCTTCCAAACCAAACCCGCCAAGCCTGGCCAATAGCCCCCTAACACCCATCAAGGCTATAACGGGTTGAAAATTACCACCCGATTCCGTCCAGCTTCCTTGGCCTGATACAGCGCCCGATCTACATTGCAGAAAATCTGATCCATGTTGCTACCATGCACCGGATAACAGGCCACACCAATGGAAACTGTTATGCGCACTTCCCGTCCGTCTTCACCCTGCACGCGTAAGGCCTCAATCTGTTGGCGAATTTCCTCAGCCCGCTTCAGCGCATCCTCAGCAGTAATGTCTTGCAATACAACCATAAATTCCTCCCCGCCATAGCGACAGACCACATCCTGAACGCGCACCTGTCCATCCAAAATGCGCGAAAGCGCAATCAACACCGCATCCCCCGTGTGATGGCCATACGTATCATTAATTTGCTTGAAATGGTCAATATCCAGTAACAAAAACGCTGCAACACGCACTTTGCGCTCGGTGATTTGCAATTCGCGCTCCAGCCACTCAGATAAAAACCGACGATTATACAACCCCGTCAACGCGTCGCGCACCGCTTGCTCACGCAATTGTTGCTGCAAAAGCATAATGGCGTTCAATTTTTCTTGTAACCCGGCATTCGCCTGCAAAAGCTGCTCCTGCACGGCCTGCAATTCCAGCGTGCGCAGCGTCACTTCTTTTTCCAGCCGAATATTGATGGCACGCACCTGATTCAGACGCCACTGCACCCCTCCAAACACGGCCAAAGCAAGCGTCACACCCGCCAACAGATAAAACCACCAACGCCGCCACCAGGGCGGAGTAACCTCAATCCGCAACGCAGCCGGAGTATTACTCCACACGCCATCATGGTTGGCAGCCCGCACCAGGAGCGTGTATTTGCCCGGCGCAAGGTTGGTATAAGTCACTTCTTGCCGGCTTGAAGGCGGCTGCCAATCTTTATCAAAGCCCACCAATTGATGCTGATAGCGATTCTTGGTCGCAATTGAATGCCCCAATGCAGCAAAACGAACTGTAAACACCGATTGATCGTAACGCAACGTGATCTTTTCTGTTTGCTCAATCGGTTGGGGCAACAACTCACCGCCAACCGCCACCGGCTGATTGAACAAATCAAACCCTGTGAACACAACCGGCGGCTGAAAGGGATCCAATGTCAACTTTTGCGGATAGAAAAAGGTTGCACCATTGGAACCGCCAAAGAACAACTCTCCATCCGGGGCGCGATACGAACTGTTGATTTCAAACTGATCGCCTTGTAAGCCATCTCGCACATCATAGTTGAAAAACTGCTCGGTCTGCGGGTCAAACCGGCTGAGGCCCTTGCCGGTGCTAAGCCACAATTGACCATCTTCTCCGGCTTCAACGCCCACGACCATATCACTCGGCAGCCCATTTGACACAGTGTAAGAATGCCATACGCCACTTGTCAGCTCCAATCCGCTCAGCCCACCACTCGTTGCCGCCCAAATGATACCTCGCTCCTCATCCAAATAGAGCGCATGAACGGTATCGCTCAGCAAACCATCCAGTGAAGCGCGATGATGGGTAAATTTCCCCGTCTGCGGATCCAGTTTTTCCAACCCACCGCGTGCCGTAGCCAGCCACACCTGTCCTTGCGAATCCACCTCCATATCATAAATCGTATCTTCGCTCAGCGAGGTAGGGTCCTGCGAATCGCTTTTATACAACTTCTCCACTTTGCCTGTGCGTGTGTTGAACAATTCCACCCCATAGCCCAACGTACCAATCCAAAGGCGATTCTTGCCCGCCGGAGCAATCTTTGTCAAAAAATTGGTAGCCAGCGTTTCAGGGTCACCATCAACATGCTGATAGGCATAAAACCGTCCACTGCGCCGATCAAAGACGTTCAACCCGCCGCCAGCAGTCGCCACCCATAACAGACCATCTTCTGTCTGATACAAATTATAGATGCGGTTACTCGAAAGACTGCCTGCCTGCGCTGCATCATAACGAAAAACGGTCACCTGTCCAGTCTTGCGATCAATCCGGTTCAAGCCGCCGCCAAATGTGCCAATCCACAGCAGCCCATCCGGATCCACCAGAAACGCATATACCGCGCTGGCGCTCAGTGAATTGGCGTTGCCCGGAATGCTACGATACAACCCAAAACGCTGCACGGACGGGTCCAGCTTACTTACCCCAGCATAGCGGCTTGCAATCCACAGCACGCCCGAACGGTCTTGTGTCATCCAATAAATATCATTACCACTCAAAGAAAGCGGGTCGTTGACATCGTACTGATACGAAGTAAACGTCTGCGTCTGACGATCAAACAGATTCAGCCCGCCGTACTCGGTCAACACCCACAAACGCCCATCTCGATCTTCATAGATGTTCCAGATTCGGTCATCGCTGATGCTGCCCGGCACCGTTGGATCGCGCATGAATTTTTCAAATTTGCCCGTCTCACGGTCAAAACGGTTCAAGCCACCGCCACGCGTCCCCACCCAAAACACCCCCTGACTGTCTTCCAGGATTGCCCAAACATTGCTATGGCTCAAATTATCGGGAGCGGCAAAAATGGTAAAGTCATCCGTCTGCGGATTGTAACGATGCAACCCCTTGCGCGTTGCCACCCAAATCGTCCCACTACGATCTTGATAAATGCGGTAAATGACCGGGGCAGCCAATGCGTGCGGATTATTCGCATCAGGCAGATAATTGGTAAATGTTTCCGTCGTACGATCGAGATGACTGAGGCCATTGCGCGTGCCAACCCAAATGCTGCCATCTGCCGCCTCAAGCAAAGACCAAACACTATCATCCGGCAAGCTGTTAGGGTTGTTTTCATCATGACGATAGGCGCGAAATTTGCCGGTTTGTGGGTCAAAGACATTCAGCCCACCCGGGTCTGTGCCCACCCAAATCAGCCCATCGCGCGATTCAACCAAACAAAAGACGTTATTGTCACTCAGGCTGTGCGGGTCCTTTTTGTCATGATAGAAATTCTTAAAAGAAATACCATCATACCGGCTTAAGCCATTCGCCGTGGCAAACCACAAAAAGCCCTGCCGATCTTGTAGCACAGACAAAACGGTTGCATTGGCCAAACCATCCTCCACCGTCAAACGCTCAAAGCGCAAAGCAGATGGAAGTTCTATTGCCTCTTGCCCCTTTGCTGATACCATCAGCGGCTGAAACAGAGCCACACAAAAAATAAAGCAAACCCAACCCCGTATGGTTCTCATCTTTAATGTCCTTCTTAAAGATTGTAGCACAAAGCTGATTTCATTTGTCGTTAATCTTGATGCAAAAGTGTCTAATTGGCTTTACGCGCCCTTGAAAAAGGGGTACAATCCGACTTGATGAAAAATATTATCATTAACTCAGAACCTGCCCGGTTAGAATTTGACCAGGTTTCAATTGCTTACCACGGTGCTGCGGCTACGCTGCAAGATGTAACCTTTGAAATTGCGCATGGTGATCAAGTGGCCGTTGTAGGCCCCAACGGGGCGGGAAAATCCACCCTGTTCAAGGCCCTGGTTGGGCTCTTGCCCCTACGCAGCGGCAGTATTCGCATCCATGGAATGCCCCTTGGTCACCATCAAGATTGTGTCGCTTACATTCCCCAGCGCGAAGAGGTAGATTGGCGTTTTCCGGTGCGAGTGCAAGACGTGGTGATGATGGGCCGATACGGCAAATTCGGCTGGTGGAAACGCCCCTCGGCAACCGATCATGCCATTGTGCAACACAGCCTGACGCAACTCGGTATCGCCGACCTGGCTCGCCATCCCATTGGCGAGCTTTCTGGGGGGCAACAACAACGCGTCTTTTTGGCGCGCGCCCTGGCCCAAGAGCCACACATCCTCCTCATGGATGAACCCTTCAACGGCATTGATGCCACCACCCAAGAGGTTACACTGCAACTGCTCAACGACCTGCGTCAGAAACAAGTCACTGTGCTGGTTTCCACTCACGACCTGACCCTGGCTGCTGAACGTTTTGACAAAACCCTGCTGCTCAACCACCGCATCATCGCCTATGGCAGCCAAAAAGAGGTTTTCACCGCCGCCAACATCGCCGCTGCCTTTGGCGGGCAGGTGTTGCACTTGGACAACGATCTAGTAATTGATCAGTGTTGCCCTGGCAAAGGAGATTCCCATGCTTGAGTGGCTGCTCTCCCCGCTAAGTTACACCTTCATGCAGCGCGGCCTGTTAGCCGCCGTGTTGGTTGGCATCTTGTGTGCCGTGATTGGCTGCTACGTTGTTCTACGTTCCATGGCATTCCTTGGTGATGCCCTGGCCCATGCTATTTTGCCCGGCGTAGCCATCGCCTATTTGCTGGGCGGCAACCTGCTGATTGGTGCCCTGGTCGCAGCCCTCGTTGTAGCTCTCAGCATCAGCTTTCTCTCGCGCAAAGGTGACGTCAAAGAAGACACCGCCATCGGCATTCTCTTCTCGGCGGCACTGGCACTTGGCGTTGCGCTGATCAGCTCCATCCGCACCTATGCTGTTGATCTCAGCCACATCCTGTTCGGCAACGTGTTAGGGGTCAGCTCTGCCAATCTGTGGTTGATTGCCATCCTGACCGTTATTGTGCTGAGCATTTTGCTGGCCCTCTATCGGCCATTATTGGTTGTATCCTTCGATCCTGTGCTTGCCACCACCCTACGCCTGCCGACCAGCCTGCTACGCTCAACCCTGCTCGTTTTGCTTGCCATCACCATTGTCGTTTCGCTGCAAACCGTAGGCATCAGCCTGGTCGCAGCCATGCTCGTCACCCCAGGAGCCACAGCATACCTGCTCACCCGCCGCCTCCCCATCATGATGCTGCTCTCTGGCCTGTTGGGTACCCTGGCCTCGATCATTGGCCTCTACATCAGCTACTACCTCAACATTGTATCCGGCTCAGCCATCGTGTTGGTTTCCACGCTTTTCTTTTTGCTGGCTTTCTTCTTTGCCCCCCGGCGCGGCCTGGCCTGGAACATATTCCACCACAAACCGATTGGAGCAAAATGAACCCTGGTGTCCTCTACATCGTTGCTACGCCCATCGGCGACCTGGGCGATATTACCCTACGCGCCCTTGAAGTCTTGCGCAATGCAGACGCCATCATCTGCGAAGAAACCCGGCAAGGCTCAACCCTGCTCAAAAAATTGGGCCTGCCCACCAAAGAATTGATCCCCCTCAACGAACACAACGAAGCCCAACAAGTCTCAGAACTGGCCATCCGCATTCTGCAGGGCCAATCGTTGGCATTGGTTTCGGATTGCGGCACGCCAGTATTTGCCGACCCCGGACATGCCCTCATCCGTCAGGTTGCGGAATATGGCTTGCGGGTCGTGCCAATTCCGGGTGCATCTTCCCTGATGGCCGCCCTTTCTGTTCTCAACTTCAAAATTGAACAATTCGTCTATGGCGGTTTCCTTTCGCGCGATGCCAATCAACGCCGCAACGAATTGATGCGCCTGCGCAGCCTGCGCATGCCAATTGTCCTGCTCGACACACCCTATCGCCTGACAGCCCTGTTGGAAGAAGTATCCCGCACGTTTGGCAAAGATCACACCATCACGCTTGCCTTCAATCTAACCCTGCCCTCAGAAGCTATTTACCGCGGCACCGTCAGCGAAGTGCTACAGCAAGTGCGCGGTCGCAAAGGCGAGTTCGTTTTGGTCATTCACTAAACCAACCATCAATAACGTCGCAAGAGTAAGCCCGTTTTCGTCTTCATTTTCCCCCAGGAGGCCACCATGATCGCCCGCCGTCGTTCCTTGCTGATTGTGTTTGCTGTGCTGACGTTGCTCTCCAGCGCCTGCTTTTGCGGCCTGTTCGACGACCCGGAAGATGGTTACAACCCTGACCCCAGCTCAGAAAAAATCATCGAAACAGATGCGCCAGTGCAGCCCCCCGCTGCCGGCGTCAACGGACGCGCCGACATCGGCTTTCGCCCCAACCCCAATGGCTTCAGCTTTGAAAACTACGGCGAAGACACGGAAAACTTGACCGCAGCCGAATTGCAGCGCATGTTTGGCGACCAGGTTTGTTCCTCCATCCGCAATGGCAAATGCACCCTCACCCCACCCGCCAAACAGTGGATGAAAGAGATGAACGCCGACATGTCGGGCGGGCATTGCGAAGGCATGGCAGCCCTCAGCCTGCTGATGTTCACCGGTCAGGTTCCAGCGCAAGACTTCGGCGGACAGACCGCCTCGGATCTTGACCTGGAGAACACCGACCTGCAACACGAAATTGCCTACTGGTGGGCCACACAAGCCACTTCTCCCACTGTTGACCAGGTCATCACCGGAACACCCAGCGAGATCTTAGACGTGCTGCTCAACATGGACGCCCACCAAGAGACCTACACCCTCGGCATCTATCAGCCGGATGGCAGCGATGGACATGCCATCACCCCCTTTGCAGTCGAAGACCAGGGCAACGGCATTTACAACGTATGGGTATACGATAACAATCTCCCTGGTGAAGTACGCATTCTGACCATTGACCGAGACAATGACACCTGGTCTTACGAAGCCTCGGTGAACCCAGACGAAGAATCAGAGCTCTACGAGGGTGACGCCGACACACAAACCCTTGACCTGACCCCCACTTCAGCCCGACTCTTGCCACAGCAATGCCCCTTCTGCGAAAATGACAGCACCAGCCATCTGACAAACGGCGTCGCTGCACAGCTACCGGTCTATAATTCTATCTTCATCGAAGGGCAAGGGCATGTGCTGATTCAAGACAGTGAAGGTCGCCGCCTCGGTTACAGCAATGGCAAACTGTACCACGAAATCCCCGGCGCCAAATCCATCCAAATCAAAACCGGCCCAGGCGATGACGCCCCCGAGCCAATCTATTGGCTACCACAAGGCATGCCAGCCTTCGTCACCTTAGATGGCAACGCCCTCTCGCAAGAATCTGATAGCGACCTGGTGTTGATCGGCCCCGGTTACAGCTTTGGCATCGAAGGCATTGCCCTCGCCCCTGGCGAAACCGATCAGGCTTACTTCTCACCGTTGGATGGCTTCCTCTCCTACACAACCGATCGCAACGAATCACCCAACATCGTCATTGGCATCGAACAAGCCGAAGCCGATTTCTATTTCGAGATTCAAGGCGTAGACATGGAAAACGGCGGCGAAATCAACGTCCTGTTGGATGTTAAAGCAGGTGACCTGGTGATTAACGCCGAGAAACTAACCAATGTTGGCACCTTCACGCTCTACCTTTCGCGCTATGACGATGAAAGCGATCAGGAATTTTACGCCGATGACGTGCAATTGAGCGCCGGCTCGATCATATACATCTACTATGCCGAATGGAAAACCGACGGCAGCAGCCTGTTTATCGGCATAGACCTGGATGGCGATGATACCATTGATGAAATCTATGAGCTGGAAGACGCCGGATAACGTCGCAAAGATCAGGCTTTGCCTTTGCTCTATTCCGGTTTCAACGGCAAAATAACCGTGAAGGTGCTGCCTTGCCCCAGCACACTCTCCAAAGTAATCTGCCCGTGCATCAAGTCCACCAGGCGCTTGACAATTGAAAGTCCCAGCCCAGAACCAGCATATGGACGGGTGCGGCTTTCATCCACCTGACGGAATGGATCAAAGATGAGCTGCTGCGCTTCTGCTGGAATTCCGATCCCTGTATCGCTGACCTCTAACGCCCAATGATCTGCATCCGGGCAAAAGATACGCAGCCGAACGGTGCCGCGGTCTGTAAACTTAACCGCATTGTTCAGCAAATTGGCCAGCACCTGCCGCAACCAATAAAAGTCACCGTTCAGCGTCTCCGGCACAGCCGGGTCTGCTTCAATAACCAATCCCAACCCCTTTTTGGTTGCACCCAGCGCCGCCAAAGTGCGAGCCGTATCCACCAAATCACGCAGCCGGAATGGACGATTGCGAATCATCACCTGTCCGCTCTCAATTTGCGCCTGACCAATCAGATTTTCAATAAACGCCAATAGCTGATTGGCACTGTCCATAATCTCGCGGGCGGCATTCTTCTGTTCCTGATTCATCTCGCCCAACACTTGTTCACGCAACATATCGGCAAAGCCAATGATCGCCCCCAACGGAGTGCGCAGGTCATGGCTAACATTCGCCAACAATTGCGTTTTCATCCGATTCATTTGCACCAATTGTTGTTCAGCCTCTTTGCGAATGGTGATGTCTTGCAACAATAACAAATACCCAGCCAACTGTTTGCGCTGTTGTTCGTGTAGGGTGACCAGACGCACTTCCATCCACACCCCTTCACGCCATTGCATCTCCATCTGTGACTCATGCCCCTGCTGCACCATCGCACACAAAGCCGGATATTCACCCAACCACTCTTGGACCAATTGCCCCGCCTCAAGCCGCTTGTGCTCGAATAGACGTTTTGCGGCAGGGTTAAGGCCAACCAGACGATGCTGTGTATCCAACACCAACACCGCATCCGGCAAATTTTCAAATAGATGATCATAAGCCACTGGCAACAAATCCAACAGTTGATAGCGGAAAATGCTAATCGCCACCAACACCCCCGTCAGGGTAAACCCCAAAGGTGTCAGGTCAATGCCCACCAGGGGTCTCAAGCCAGTCAAATACATCACGTTGAACACCCATGGCAACACCGCAGCAACGATCAACATTGCTGCCTGCCAGCGATAGACATTCAATGAATGTAATACCGCCCGAATCAAAATGATGGAACCATATAACAAAGCAAGGTATGAATACACTGCAATCAGCCAGACAGCCGGCCCATGTCCATAGATCATCACCGTGCCCAAGTTGTTTTCAATCAGCGTCAAGCTTGGCCACACCAATCCATGCCATTCATTGGTAGCCGCCAAAACCGTCACCAAAATCGGCACGCTCCACAGCCAATGTGCCCGGCGCGTCGCCACCCACCCTGGGGATCGGCTATAATGCGCAGCAAAAAACATGAACAGGGCCGATGTTGAGGTAACGCTCACATAGCTGAGCTTAGACCACAACACCTTGTCTGCCGCTTGCGTTGCTCCTAACTCCACCGCATTGGTGATTCCCCACCAGCTGACTGCAAGCATAAGGATGGCAAAATAAGCGCCCCCCGGAAGCTGCCGTCGCCGCCAGGCATACGCTGCCAAGAACAACGAGACCACCCCCACCAGGCCAAACAGAATAATCACCAAAATTCTTAGAGTCACCAACCCGCTCCATAACACAAATTATTGTACAAATTGACTATATCAGATTTATCAGATCAACACAAGTCAACCCTGCCCCCAAAATCTGCCGAGCGTGCTATAATTGAGGCGCTCCGCAGCACGCGGGCCCGTAGCTCAATGGCAGAGCACGCGGCTCATAACCGCTGGGTTGATGGTTCGAGTCCATCCGGGCCCATTTTGGCTTGATGGCCCCCATTGAGGGGGTGACATTCGCGTCCACCCGGGCCCATTTTGGCTTGATGGCCCC
>JAIWNK010000049.1 GCA_020216845.1 Anaerolinea sp.
CCTTTCAGTTTTGCAAACCCTCTTATGTACAATCTTTATACATCCCAATTTGACGTTGACCTGGTTTTACGTTAAGATTAACCTTGAACCCGGAGGTACCTATGAAATGGTCTTGGAAAATTGCTCGGATTGCTGGAATTGATGTCTATATCCACACGACTTTCCTGTTGCTTATCGGCTGGATCGGTTTTTCTTATTGGATTGCGGAACGTAGCCTCAGCGCTGTTTTCAACGGCATTTTGTTCGTGTTGGCACTGTTTGTCTGCGTTGTGTTGCACGAATTTGGCCATGCGCTCACTGCCCGTCGCTATGGCATCACCACCCGCGACATCACCCTGCTCCCGATTGGCGGCGTAGCGCGGCTTGAACGAATGCCCGAAGATCCCCGTCAGGAGCTATGGGTGTCTCTGGCTGGCCCGGCCGTCAACATCGTCATTGCCCTGTTCTTGTTGCCGGTTGTTCTGCTCACCAACAGCCTCGCTCCGCTGAACACGCTGACCGTCAATGGCGGCCCCTTCTTTGAGCGGCTGCTGCTGATCAACCTGACCCTGGCTGCTTTCAATCTTATCCCCGCCTTCCCCATGGATGGAGGGCGTGTGTTGCGTGCTCTGTTGGCAAGCCGCATGGAATATACACGCGCCACCCAAACTGCCGCCAGCATTGGTCAGGGGCTGGCCTTCCTGATCGGCTTCATCGGTCTGTTCACCAATCCTTTCCTGGTATTCGTTGCCCTGTTCGTGTGGATCGGTGCGGCGCAGGAAAACAGCTTGGTGCAGTTCAAATCTGCCCTGGGCGGCATTCCCGTCAGCCGCGCCATGCTGACCGAATTCCACACCCTTTCGCCCTACGATCGGCTCTCAACCGCCGTAGAACGCGTCCTCTCTGGCTGGCAACAAGATTTTCCCGTCGTGCAAGATGGACAAGTCGTCGGCATTCTCACCCGCCAGGGCCTGCTTGCCATGCTTTCAAAAGAAGGCGGCACGGCCAACGTCCTCAGCGCCATGCAGCGCGATTTCTTCTCGGCCAGTTATAGCGAAATGCTCGATCAAGTCGCCCAGCGAATGCAAGGCTCAACCCTGCACACCGTCCCCGTCTTGCGCGACGGCCAATTGATTGGCCTGTTGACGATGGACAACCTGGGCGAGTTTATGATGATCCAGGCTGCGCTGCGCGAAGCACGCGCCCGCGGCATCACCCCCACACTGTAGTACCTGCCTTAAACGAAAAAACAGGGCCGCTGCAAAGCGGCCCTGTTTTTTATTGCGAAACTGTACGACTTACGGGCGAGTCTTAATCTTACCGGCGATGATGTCAGCCTTGACCTGTTCCAGTTCAGCTTTCAGGTCCGCCGAAACCATGCTCTCCAGATTGTGGAAGGGGGCCAAACCCACACCACCATTGGCCAGGGTACCAACCGTCACACCACCCTTGAACGTGCCTTCCTTAACCTGCTTGACCGCGTCAAGAACCGTCACGTCCATGTTCTTCAGCACCGAGGTCAGGGTAATGTCAGCATAGTCCGGGCTGGTCAGGAACCAGTCGCTATCCACACCGATGATATAGGCATTGCCGCGTTCCTTCAGCGCCGCTGCCGTGCCAAGGCCCACAGGACCCGCAACCGGCATGATGATGTCAGCACCTTCGTCCATCAGCGAAACGCCCAGCTCACGGCCCTTGGCCTGATCGTCAAACGAGGAGCTGAACAAACCCTTGTTGGGATCATTAACGTCCCAGCCAATCACTTCCACCTTGGTGCCGTGCTTCTCATTGTAGTACGCCACACCGCGGGCAAACCCATCCATGAAAGCCGTCACCGTCGGGATGGGGAAGCCACCGAAGGTAGCAACCTTGCCGGTCTTGGTCGTGCCAGCAGCCACATAGCCAGCCAGGAAAGCGGCCTCATCCGTCTGGAAGACCTGCCCCAACACATTGTTGATGGGCGGATCGTAGGAGACATCCACAATCGAGAACTTCACCGAGGGGTTGGCCTCAGCAGCAGCCTTGGTGGCATCGGTCAGGAAGAAGCCCACCGGGATGATCAGGTCGCACTTCTCTTCGATGAAGGCATTGATGTTCTTCTCATAATCAGCAACTTCCTGCGACTCGAGATATTTGCCATCCACGCCATACTTTTCGATCGCCAGCTGAACGCCCTTCCAGGCAGTCGCATTGAACGACTTGTCGTCAATACCGCCCGTGTCCGTCACCTGACAAACCTTGATCTTGGTTGTTGCTGCCGGGGTGCCATTGCCACCGCAAGCAGCCAAAACCATGCTGGCCAACACCAGCACAACCAACACAACAGACAACTTCTTCAACATATCGATTCTCCTCCTGAGAGAATAATAGGGATGATCGAAGTGTTACACAACACTTCCCTTATAAAAAGTATACAACCATTGTTGAACATACGCAAGGTTGCAAACGTCTTTGTCAGGCAAGCCGTTTTTCCTTTACACGCGTCATCACAATCCATGCCAACGCCATGAACAAAGTGGCAAACACAAACAGCCAACGATATTGATTGCCCATCGTCTGCACCAACAGCCCGCCCAAGGTTGGGCCAAGCACTGCTGCTGACTGCGACGAGAAATAATACAAGCCGGTATATGCACCAATCCGCCGCTCATCGCCATAATCATACACCATCGGCAAACTGTTGACGTTCACCATTGCCCAGAAGAAACCGGTGATGACCAACACACCGATGAAAGTGGCCACATTCTGCACGATGAAAAAGCCCAAGGCAAACAAAATCGTCAGCCCGGTCAGGCCAATCAAAATGGTCTTGCGGCGGCCAAGCCGCACAGCAATCAACCCGGCCGGCACCGAAAAGGCCAAAAACGAAAACGTGACCGTCGCCGCATAAATAGAGGCCTTGCCCGCTGAAATACCCAAGGTAAACACCGCAAATGAGGACAGGCCGGTTTCCAAGGCATTGAAGGCCATGAACCACAACAAAATGCCCAACAGCACAAACAGCCCGCTCTTATCCGGATTTTGAATGACCGTCTTAAGATTCTGGATGACACCCTTCTTCGGGTCACGCTCCGGGTCGGGGCCAGCTGCCTCAATCTGACGCGGCTCGCGCACCACCAACAGCACCACCGTCAGCGCCACAACCATGGCAATTGCTCCAGCAATGAACGGGGCATTGCGGCCAAGCGAGTTGAACAAGGCGCCACCGCCCAAATAGGCCAACAAACCGCCTACCCCGCCCATCAAATTGATCACCCCGTTTGCCTTGCTGCGTTCGTCAGCAGTGAACAAATCTCCCAGCCAGGAAATGGTCGGTGAGCGGAACAGGGCCATGCC
The DNA here is from genome assembly GCA_020216845.1 of Anaerolinea sp. GTDB lineage: Bacteria > Chloroflexota > Anaerolineae > Anaerolineales > Anaerolineaceae > JAIWNK01. Next base: position 3,316 of record JAIWNK010000049.1, read on the forward strand.
AAAATTGGTGATTAAGATGAAAACCGCAATTGCCAACACCGACTGCGCCATTGGAATGGCAACAAACCCCAGCACTGCAATTGGCATACCCAACAAAATCCAGGGTTTGCGCCGCCCAAAGCGATTCCAGGTGCGGTCACTGCGTTCCCCCACCCAAGGCTGCACAAACAGATTGATAATATTGTCCCAGGTCATGATGAACATTGCCAGGGCCGGTGCCATGCCAAAACCGACGATATCGGGAATGGCGCGTCCTTCAGCCAACAGCTGAGCGTTGAACTCAGCATTGCCAGCCTGCAAAAACAACGGCACAAATTGGTTGAAAATCGGCCAGATCAGGCTAATGCCCAAAAAGCCAAAGCCAACCAGGAAGGTAGATCCCCATGGGAAACGACGTTTGCTCATTGACTGCTCCTTTTGCAAAAAATTGGGGTAGTTACAGATCGGTTTGCTCTGCTGCCAGGCGCTGCAGAAATTGCCGATCTTTCTCACTGAGTTCCAGTTTCTCCAACAAGTCAGGGCGCCGCTGCCAGGTGCGCAAGAGCGCTTGTTCACGCCGCCAACGGGCAATCTGCGCATGATTGCCCGAAAGCAACACCTCCGGCACATTCCAGCCGCGGAACGATACCGGTCGAGTGTAATGGGGATATTCCAGTAAACCAGAGGCAAACGAATCATCCTGTGCCCCATCCGGGTCACCCAACACCCCCGGGATGAGACGGCTGACCGCGTCGAGGACGATGAGCGCCGGCAACTCGCCACCGGTCAACACATAATCGCCCACCGAAATCTCGTCCGTCACCAAATGCTGTCGAATACGTTCATCAATCCCCTCATAATGCCCGCACAGCAAAGCCAAATGCGGCAGCCGGGAAAATTCCATCGCCACCGCCTGCGTAAACGTCCGCCCCTGCGGGGTGAGCAGCACCACCGGGCAAACCGGCGGACTGCCAAGCACCGCCTCCACCGCCGTAAAAACCGGCTCCGCCTTCATCACCATGCCCCCACCGCCGCCATACGGTGCATCGTCCGTCACGTGATGACGGTCGGTCGTCCAACTGCGAATGTCATGCAACCCAACCGCAATCAGGCCATTTTGCTGCGCCCGCCCCAACATGCTGGCTTGCAAATAGGGCGCACACACTTCCGGAAAGAGCGTGAAGATATCAAACCGCATACGTGTAATTATACCCGTATTGCTGCTTTCCTTGATAACCTTTCACAAGCATGGTAAGATAAAAAATATGTATCTACGCGGTAGCAAATTCGACCTCACCCGGCGGCGTAAGCGCGCCAACCCCCTGCGCATCTTCATCCTGGTTGTGCTGGTTGGCATTGCCCTATATTTTAACCAGGTTGTTGTGCCGCAAACCCCACCGCTGTTCGTCCCCACCCCAACCGCCACTCGTTCACCCGAATCGTACATCGCGGATGCCCAGGCACTTGCCTCACAGGGCAAAATCCCTCAGGCAATCAACGCCTATCAAGAAGCTTTGCGCGTTGATCCCAAGAACATCTCCGCCTACGTTACCCTGGCCCGCCTGCAAATCTACACTGCCCGCTACGCCGAAGCCATCACCAACGCCGAAAACGCCCTGTTGCTCAACCCCAACAACGCCCAGGCCCTGGCCCTGCGCGGCTGGGCCAAAGCTTTCCTTGGCGACTACCTCGAAGCCGAATCCTCTCTCAAACAGGCCATTCAACTTGACCCAAGCAACCCAGCCCCCTATGCCTACTATGCCGAAATGCTCATGTTGCAGCAATTGGAAGGCAAAGGCGACCTGAACACGTTGGATAAAGCCATCGAATATTCCAAAAAAGCACAAGAACTTGGCCCCAACACCCTCGAAGCACATCGGGCACGCGGCATCGTTCTCGAAAACACCAACAACATCGAAGAAGCCGTCAGCGAATACGAGGCTGCCATCAGCATCAATCCCTATATTGCCGATCTGCACCTGGCACTGGGCCGCAGCTACCGTTCGCTGCCCGAACCAGATTATGCCAAAGCGATTGAGCAATTCAACTATGCTATCCCCCTCGACCCAACCAATCCGCTGCCAAAAACCTACCTCTCCCGCACCTACTTCCTGGCTGGTGAATATGCCAAATCCATTCAGTATGGCGAAGAGGCAATCAAAAACGCACCGGATGACCCCTACCTGCATGGCAATCTCGGCATCGTGCTGCGCCGCAACTTTGAGCTAGAACGTGCCGTCACCGAACTGCGCCTGGCCGTGCGCGGCGGGAAAACCAGCGACGGCGTTGTTGTCAAAGGGTTGCCGATTGATTATGGCATTGTTGCCCAATATTACTACAACTACGGTTTGGCATTGGCCAACGTTGGCGAATGTACGGAAGCGATTCAAATTGCCCAGGCATTGCAAATCAACCTGCCACGTGATGACATCGCTCAATACAACGCCCAAGAAATGCTCAATATCTGCGCCAGTCAGTTGGGTGGAGTTACCCCAACTCCCGGCGGCACACCTACCCCATAAAACCTATGATTGAACTCCCTTCCAACGGGCACACCCTCTTCCGGCGTACCCGCGCCCATTCCAACCCTTATCGCGTCCTGCTCTTGCTCTTCATCCTGCTCGGCTTCCTGTTCATTTACCGTGAATGGGATAACGGCGTAATTGTTTCGCCGCTCGACCCGACCCCCACCCCAACCCGCACGCTCGATTCCTACGCCCTTGAAGCAGCGACGCATTTCCAGGCCGGCAACCTGAACAAGGCCATCTCTGCCTATCAATTTGCGGCCAGTTTACAACCCAACGATGCCCATCTGTGGGCCGACCTGGCACGCGTCCAGGTCTATTCCTCGCGCCTGCTCACCAACGATACGCAGCGTCAGCAACGCCTGGAAGAAGCGCTTGCCTCTGCCGATAAAGCCGTAGAAGCCAACCCAGAAGATAGCTACGCTCACGCCGTGCGCGCCCTGGTGCTGGACTGGTACGGACAGCCTGTTTACGTTGGCGATCGTTCTGCCCGCCTGATGGCCGAGGCCGAAGCCGAAGCCACCCGCGCCCTGCAATTGGACAATACCAACGCCCTCGCCCTGGCCTACTATGCCGAGATCCTGGCCGATCAGCAAAAACTGACGCAGGCCGAACAATACATCCGTCAGGCCATTGAGCGCAACCCCAACCTGATGGACGTGCACCGCGTCAACGCCTACGTTCAGGAGTCGCTCACCAATTACAACGGCGCCATTCAAGAATACGAACGCGCCATCGAGTTAACCCCCAACCTGACCTTTCTCTACATTGACCTGGGCGTCAACTTGCGCCATCTCAAACAATACGACCGCGCCCTCGAAAGCTTTACCAAAGCCGTCAACATCAACAAACAATTGGGCGTCCTTGACCCCATTCCCTATCTTGCCATTGGCAAAACCTACAGCCAAACCGGCGACTTTTTCGCCGCCTCGCTCAACGTGCGCAAAGCACTGGAAATTGAACCTGCCACCCCCGATGTTTACGGTCAGCTTGGCATCGTCTACTTCAAATCTCGCAACTACGAAGGGGCCATCCTCGCCCTACAATGCGCTGTGCGCGGCTGTGACCCCGAAGTCAGCTGCGAAGTGCGCCGCTGCGACCCGCAAACCGACCCGGCCATCACCATCCAAGGCATGCCACTCAACAGCAACACCGTCGTTTACTACTACACCTATGGCTCAGCCCTGGCTGGTATGCACCGTGAAAGCAATGGCTACTGCGCCGAAGCGGTCAAAGTGCTTCGCGAAGTGCGCAATGGCTTCAGCAACGACCCAATCATCTTGCAAATCATTGCTCCCAGTGAAGAAATCTGCGCCGGCTTCGGCTACAAATAAGAAAAATATCAGAAGTTTATAAGAGCTATCACACATCCCTTGACTTCTGTTTCGAAGGCGAGTATTATAGGGGCTGGTTTAGCACTCAAACCAATCGAGTGCTAAAAAATCAACAAACCATTCCTGAAACAGGAGGAAAGTATGACCATGCATTTGAAACCCCTTGGTAGTCGTGTAGTGGTTGAACCCATCGAGCAAGATGAGGTCACCGCAAGCGGTATCGTTCTGCCCGAAACAGCCAAAGAAAAGCCGCAAAAAGGCTTGATTATCTCCGTCGGCCCCGGTGACCGTGACGAAGACGGCAAACGCATCGAGATGGATGTCAAAGAAGGCGACACCGTCCTGTTTGCCAAATATGCAGGCACTGAAATCAAAATTGATGGCAAGAAGTTGCTCATCCTGCGCGAGAGCGACCTGCTCGCTATTGTCGAAACCAAGTAATTACATCATCATTTTCTGAAGGAGATTTAACGATGGGAGCCAAACAACTCGTTTTTGCTGAAGAAGCTCGCCGCAAACTGAAAGTCGGCATTGATGTCGTTGCCGCCGCAGTGGCAACCACCCTCGGCCCCAAAGGCCGCAATGTGGCCCTCGACCGCAAGTTCGGTTCACCGACCATCACGCACGATGGTGTGACCGTTGCCAAAGAAATTGAACTGGAAGACCCGTTCGAGAACATGGGCGCACAGCTGCTCAAGGAAGCTGCCACCAAGACGAATGACATCGCCGGTGATGGCACCACCACCTCAACCGTGCTGGCCCACGCCATCGTCACCGAAGGTCTGAAGAACCTCGCTGCCGGTGCCAACCCCATGCTGCTCAAGCGTGGCATCGAAGCCGCCTCCCGCGCCGTCGCCGAAGCCATTCGCGGTCAGGCCATTGAAATCACCACCAAAGAAGACATTGCCAATGTCGCCACCATTTCCGCTCAGGACCGCACCATCGGTGAACTAATTGCCGAAGTGATGGAAAAAGTTGGCAAAGATGGTGTCATTACCGTTGAAGAATCCAAGGGCCTCGAATTCGAAAAAGAATACGTCGAAGGTATGCAGTTCGACCGCGGCTACATCTCGCCCTACTTCATCACCGACAGCGATCACATGGAAGCAGTCATCTCCGAGCCGTACGTGTTGATCTACGACCGCAAGATTTCGGCTGCCGCCGACATCGTCCCCCTGTTGGAAAAACTGGTGCAGATTGGCAAGCGTGAGCTGGTCATCATTGCCGAAGATGTAGACGGCGAAGCCCTCGCCACCCTCGTCCTCAACCGCCTGCGCGGCATGTTGAACGTCCTGGCCGTCAAGGCCCCGGGCTTTGGCGATCGCCGCAAGGCCATGCTGCAGGATATTGCCGTCCTGACCGGCGCCACCGTCATCTCCGACGAAATGGGCCGCAAGCTCGAAACCGCTACCATTGCTGACCTCGGTCGCGCCGAAAAGGTCGTGGCTGACAAAGACAACACCACCGTCATCGGCGGTAAGGGTGATGAAAAGGCCATCCGCGCCCGTGTCGAGCAGATCCGCGTTGAAATTGACAAGAGCACCAGCGACTATGATCGCGAAAAGCTGCAGGAACGTCTGGCCAAGCTGAGCGGTGGCGTTGCCATCATCCGCGTCGGCGCTGCCACCGAAACCGAGCTGAAGGAAAAGAAGCACCGCGTTGAAGACGCCCTCTCCGCCACGCGTGCAGCTGTGGAAGAAGGCATCGTCCCCGGTGGTGGTGTGGCGTTGATCAATGCCGTCGCCGCCGTCGAAAAGATCAAGATGGAAAACGAAGACGAGCAGATCGGTGTCAACATTGTCCGCCGCGCCCTCGAAATCCCCATGCGCAAGATTGCTGAAAACGCTGGCAAAGACGGTTCCGTGGTGGTTGAAAACGTCCGCCAGGCCCAGAAGGCCAAGAAGAACGCTCACATCGGCTACGACGTGCTCAGCGACGAATACATGGATATGGTCAAGGGTGGCGTGATTGATCCCGCCAAGGTAACCCGCGGCGCGCTGGAAAATGCCGCTTCGATTGCCGCCATGATCCTGACGACCGAAGCCCTGATCACCGACGTTCCCGAAAAGAACCCGCCGGCGGCCACCCCGCCCATGCCCGAATACTAAATCGGCAACCGCTAAAAGCTCAAACAGCAGCCCCCACAAGCGGGGGCTGCTTTCTTTCATGTTACAATTGCCACCATGAAACCCAACACCCCACTTTCCTTCACGGCCCGTTTTGCGCTTGGGCTGCTGCCCTGGCTCGTGCAATTGCTCTATCTGCCCCTCAATCGCCTGCAAAGCGGCGGCATTGCGCCCGCCCTGCCGATTGATTCCATCTTCCCTCTGCGACCCTGGTGGACGGTGCCCTACATGCTCACCCTGGTGCTGTGGGGGCTGGCACCGCTCTGGGCGGTCTTTGCCATGCCCGATCCGCTTTACCGCGCCTTTCTTATTTCGCTCAGCACGGTCATCGTCATCGGCATCCTGTGCTTCTTCTTCTTCCCCACCTATGTCGTGCGTCCAACCATTTCGCCCGACGATCCCGCCATGGCGCCCATCCGCTTCCTCTACAGCTCAGATAACGTCTACAACGCCCTGCCGAGCGGTCATGCCTACATCACCGCCCTGCTGACGCTCTACTGGTCACGCTGGAAGCCGCGCCTGCGCCCGGTTTGGTGGGCAATTCTGCTCATTGTGCTGCTTTCGACTCTCTTCACCCGCCAACACTACGTGTTGGACCTGGTCGCTGGTCTGGCCCTGGCCGGTTTGGGCTACGTGCTGGGCCTCTGGCAAATGGGGCTCATCGCCACACCCAAGGCACAGCACGCCGTCCTTTCCAAGCAACCCTGAGGTCTCAGCCGCC
>JAIWNK010000050.1 GCA_020216845.1 Anaerolinea sp.
CTGTTGGGCTTTCTGCCGAATCTTTTCCGCCACCGTCCCCAAACCAAGCACAGGGTTGGCTAGCGTCTTTAGCACCACTTCGAGAATATCCGGCGCCATCTTCGCCAAGCGCATTGCAAATAGCTCAAGTTCGGCTTGCTTTTTTGCTTCAGGTTTGTCTGCCGTCACAATCGTCTCAATCTGCTGCACCTGTTGAGTAACGGGCTCCTGCATGAAGTCATCCACAGAAGTATTCACCTTTTGGTAAATGGCCGCAAACAGCTCCACGACTTTTTCCTCATCCAACCCACTGCGGTGCGAGATGTTCACCTGATCGCGCCCGATGAACGTGCCGCCGCCCAGGCTAACATTGCCACCAATATAGGCCCCGCCGCCCGTGTCAACCACCGATTGACGGCGCTGATCTATCTTATCGCCAAACACCTGATCGCCTTGCACATCTCCCATCCTGCCAATGCGAATCTCACCCACTTTGGGCTTGCCAGACTTTTTCCGTTCTGCCATTCTTCACTCCTTTCCAAAAGACATGCTTTTTTTGAGACCTATGGAACAGGATTTTGGCTCTCCGCAGAATTCCTTGCCAAAATCTGTTCCGCCTCTCGATATTCCGGCACATCTACCGGCGCCAGCTCAAGTACCTTTTGATACGCTTTCATCGCCTCATCGGCCTGCCCCAGCTTTTCATAGGCGCGGGCCAAATAAAACCAAGTCAACCAGTAATTGCTCAATTCTAATGCTTTTTGATAATAGTCAACGGCCTGCTGCCAGTTGGCATTGCGCGCCTCCAGAACGCCCAAATTGACATACGCCTCAAAATTTGCATCCAGATTGACAGAATTCAACAAATCTGCGCGTGCCTGCGCATAGAACTCAGCCCCACGTTGCATGTACGCATAGCCGCGCCGCCCATACACCAGCGCATTGTCTGCCGGTGCATCCACCTCCATTTGCACCGCCCGAGACAACTTCTCCACCGCTTCTTCAAAACGGTCCAAGCCAATCAACGCCGATCCCCAAACAACCCACAAATTGCGGTCATGCTCACCCAACAAATAAGCCGCCCAACAATCATTCACCGCTTGTTCGAAGCGCGAGAGCGCGTTCAAAGTCACCCCGCGTGCCTTATATGTCGCACCACGACGCACATCCTCTGTCAACACCCGGTCAAAGTCCTTCAGCGCCAAATCAAAATAGTGCATTTGCGAATACGCCAGGCCGCGATTATGCAAAGCCATCAGACGCACCTGCCGGTCCTCACTCAGGCGCAGCGCCTCGGTCGCATCACGCACCGTCTCTTCCAATGCGCCTTCTTCCAGCGACATCAGGCTGCGCAAATAATAACCATAGGCCAGGTTGGGGGCTATCTCCAATGCACGCCGCACAAACTCCTGCGCATCCTGCCGATAGCGCGCCGCGTTTTGTTCATCCTTGATTACCATGCTCAGCCCATGGCAAACATCCGCCAGGTTGATCCACGCCTCAGCATCCTGTTCATTGCGCGTCAACAGCCGTTGCCAATATTGCACCTGACGCAAATAGCCATCCTCATCCTGATTTTCTTGCACAACGCCCAAAACATTCTCTTCGCCTTCCTCAGCCCGCGCTCGCGCCACTCGTCGCGAGCGGGTGTAATATTCCAAAAGATAGGCATAATTGGGATAGTTTGAATAATCGCCCAGGTGTTCCAGGTCGCCAGCATCGCTGCCACCCAACAAGGTTACCAAATTTTGCAAATGATCCTGCCTGTCAACATCGGAGGGCATGCCAACCAATACGCCACGCAAATCATGAAACGTCACAATGCCCACTTCACGGTAGCGCTCTATCTTGCTGCCCACCTTGCAGTGCAAAATCGCCTGATCCACCCAGTGAACAATCTGCTGCGTATCGAACTGTGTCGTCAGCAACAGCTTACGCAAATCCACCGTTGCCAGGTTTTGCGCATCATCAACCCCCAACTCATTCAGGCGTGCCTCGTGCCAGGCACTAACGCCCAACAAAGCGCGCAACGGCAGTTCATTTGCCCGGTCAAACGGGGTGCTGGTAAAAACCAACGCCATCTTCTTGCTGATCCAACGCAGCCCCTCGGAAGGGAATAACCCAATCAAAAACGCCAACACCGCTGCCCAACCGGCGGCCTGTGCCGGGTCACCTGCCGCAATCTCTCCCCCACTTGCGGTAATCACCGTTGCCGCCACAAACACCAGCCCCACCGCCACAATCATGCGCGTCAGAATTGCACTGTAGAGCTGCGGCTGAATATCCATCGTGCTATACCGCCGCACCAATTGCTGCACCCCAAACACATAGGCCCCCAAGAAGGCATAGAACATACTCGCCAGCGTTGCCGCATCCACCACCCCTACCCCGCTGCGGTAACGGTAGACCAAAATCATCGTCAACGAAACCAGCAAAATCAGCGCAATATAGGCCACAAACTGCAAGGGATTATAGGTGTCACGATACAGCTTTTCAACCGTTTCATCCAATTCATCTTCATCCACCAACCCCAGCAGGCGAAAATCATCTTTCAGCCGCTGCCGACGCACCGGCTCGCCAAACGCTCGATACGTCAGATAGGAAACCGGAAACAGCCCCACCACGCCCAACAAGATTGCCAGATACGTCAACGGCTCCTGAACGGACGGCACAAAATACCACAAAAATGGAATGCCAACCACCAACAGCACAGCCAGAATTCCCAGCACGCGCATCCGTCCCTGCTTTTGGGTCGCCAGTCTTTCCTGTTCTTTCGCTCCCGTCGTGTTCTCAGGTTGTTCAGTCATCCAGCACCTCCATTGGCAACTCTCAGTATACAATAAATATCATGTTTTGTCTCCAGGAGAATCGAATGAAAACCAAAAACTGGCATTTTATCTGGCTTATGATTGCTTTCCTTGTAGCGCTCAGCCTGGCTTGCGGCAACACGCCCACCGAACCCAACCAGCCGCCCGCCGACGAACCACAAACACAGCCCCAGGTTGAGCAACCCACCCAGGCCCAACAAGTCCATCCACCGACGCAAGCGCCCCTGCCCCCCACCGACCGCACCCCGCTTCCCGCGCAGCCGGACGGCGCAATCATCATTGACCACACCACCACCGACCCGAGCCGCATTCCTGATTCCTGGCTGACTGCTGCCCGCCAAACGGTTGTGCTGTTCTATGGCCACACGTCCCATGGCAGTCAGGTGGAAGCCGGCATGGATTATCTGCGCACCAACGTGGATGAAAACCGCTACCGCTTCGTTTGGGATTGGGGTAGCCTGCCTCAACCCGAAAGCTCCGCTCTGCGCCTGGCCTACGATGATAGCTGGAGTTGGGATCCCGACAATTTCGTCAACACGGCGCACAACTACCTGGATGACCCGGCCAACGCAGATGTCAACGTCTTCATGTGGTCCTGGTGTGGGCAACTCTCCGACGACCCCGCCGCCGTTGACCAATACCTGGCTGCCATGGAACAGCTGCAACAGGACTACCCCCATATCCGCTTCGTCTACATGACCGGGCATACCGACCGCTGGAACGCCGACATGCTCAACCGCAACAATGACCGCATCCGCCAGGATGTGCGCCAGAACGGAAAAATTCTGTTCGACTTTGCCGACATCGAAAGCTGGCAACCAGATGGCAGCCCCGTCGCCGAGCCAAGTGACGATTGCCCCTGGTGTGCTGATTGGTGCCGCGCTCACCCCGAAGATTGCCAAAACCTACCGGAAATGGATAACGGCTGTGCCCACAGTCACGGCTTCAATTGTCGCCTGAAAGGACAGGCGTTTTGGTGGTTGGCAGCTCGCCTGGCTGGTTGGGATGGCCGTAGCCAATAACGCTCACTCGAGCGAACGAATCGCCAACAGCGTAATATCCTCAAACTGAGGAATATTGCCGCGAAAATCGCTCAACGCGTTGAAAATCGCATCACAGAGCGATTGAGCCGACCCCTGCAAATGGGCACGCGCAATCATTTGCAAACGCTTTGAGCCAAAGAACATGCCCTCCGCGTTGCGCGTCTCGGTCACCCCATCCGACTTGAGCAGCAACGTGCTGCCTGCCGGAAAGATGAGCGACTGTTCTTCCAACGCCGGGTCTTCCAGCGTGCCAAGCGGCTGCGCCATGCCCATGCCCAGGCGCACCAACATGCCATCGCGCTGCAACCAAAGCGGCGTATCATAACCGGCACGCGCAAACGAAAACTGCCGCGTGGAGACATCCAACACGCCATAGAACACCGCCACAAACACCCCGGCGCGGTTCATGGCGCACAAATGCCGATGCACGCCCAACAACACATCTTTCGGCGTCTCATAGCGATCCGCCTCAGCACGCAGCAGCGTCAGCGTCACCGCCATCAAAATTGCCGCCGGAATGCCCTTATCCGAGACATTGCCCACCGCCAGGCCATAACGATTCTCATCCAATGGGATGAAGTCATAGAAATCGCCGCCGACCACCTGAGCCGGAGACATATAAACGCCAAAATCGAACCCTGACAAGCGCGGCATTCCTACGGGCAAAATGCTTTCCTGAATACGGCGGGCCACTTCTAGCTCGCGCTCCAAAATTTCCTTCTTGAGCAGCTCAGCCTGCGCAGCTTGCAATTCACGGTAAGCCTGACTGAGCTGCCGATTCTTCTCTTGCAAATCTCGAATCATCGCCCGGTCCGAATCGCGCATGCGCAAGCTCAATTCACGCAACATCGCCATGGCCAGGTTAGGATTACGCTGCAACAAAGCATTGAAATCGGCATGCGTCATGACCAACATGCGCGAATCGCTTAAGGAACGGGCACTAGCCGTGCGTTGCCGTTCCGGGTCAAACAGGCTCAATTCACCAAAAATTTCCCCCGGGCCGCGTTCATCCATCAGATATTCGCCGTTGGCCCCCAAAGATTTGACGATCTCCACCCGCCCTTCGACCAAAATATACAAACTATCCCCCGAATCATCCTCGCGGAAGATGATCGAGTTGGCTGGGAATTCAACGAAATGCATCGCCTGAGCGATAAAATCCAGCTCCTCTTCAGACAAGCCATTGAAAATTGGCACATGCCGGATCCATTGTGTCGCCATCACCAACCTCCTCACCCTACGGATACGAAATAGCCCGCCGGGTTGGCGAAATCGTCACCCACTGCGGCCCAAGGTAGGCAAAACTAGCCCCATCCGGGCTGATCTCCAGCACCAATCGGCCCGATAACACCCCGGTTCCAGGCTGCCAGCTTGCAAAAAACACATCCCAACGTTGAAAGCCATCCGGCGCAGATAGCAACAAAAAGCGTCGCGTTGGACTCCAGGCCATGCTGTTGGCATTGAAAACACCCTTTGACTCGTCAAGCTTCACATCCCAAACCTCAACGGTGTCTTGGCGTTGCAGGGCCAGGTAGACCTCATCACCATTCCAGGCCAGGCTACGCACCCCCTGTGCCGCTGCCTTCAACGTGCGTTCCACCTTGCCAGTACGCACATTCCACAACGTGATGCCGCCCCCACTGACGCAAAACAGGCGGTTGCCATCCACCGACCAGGCCGAATGAACCGTTTGCACATCTGCCTGACAATCGGGCAACCTGCTCACAATCTCCTGTGTAACCGGATCATAAAAGGCCAGACCCTCAGCAGTTGCCACCCCCAAGAGCGTGCCGGTTGGATTCCATCCCGCGCCCAACACGCTGACCGGTGAAAGCGCCACCGTTTGCAACTCTTGCCAGCTATTTGTATCCAGCAAATGCACCCATTCCCCCTCAGACAGCGCCAGCAACTTGCCATCCGGGCTCCAGGCCACATCTCGCGCCGAATAGGGCAAACTCAGTCGTTGCCGATCACCTGTTTTTACATCGAAAACAAATATTCCCTCGCGCGCCAACGTTGCGATGCGAGCGCCATCCGGGCTCCAGCTCAAGCGCCAGGCTTGCGTCCAATCCAACTCTTGCGGGAACACCAGGTTCGCATTAAGCAGATTGGTGCCCGTAAAAATATAGTCTGTATCTTCCGTAATCCATAATGTAGCGTCTTCCAGCAAAGCATACGAGAGATCCGTGCGGCTTGTTTGTGAATTCTCAATCCGGGCGTGACGCAAATCGGCCTTTTGAAGATTTGCGTCATTCAAATTGGCACCGCTCAGAATCGCATCCGTAAGTACAGCACCGCTCAAATCCACCCCCGAGAGGTCAAACCCCGAAAGGTCACAACTGGCCAACCCGGCTTTCTCGGTCAAATAACGCCGATCGCCAGTTTCCAATGCCAGGCGCACCGATTCGTTGCAGCTCAGGCGCACCTGATCCCGCTGCGCCTGTGCATCCAAGGCAATCTGTGTTGCTACCTGCAAAGTAGCCTGTGCCTGTTGTAAAGCCTGCTCATTGGCTGGTTTGGTCAGTTGCAGCACTGCTTGCGCTACCTGAGTGCGGAATTTGTCAGGCGTTGGCTGATTTAAAGCCTGCCCCGTTGCAGTAGGTTGCAACGTCGGGCTCGGCAGCGGGGTAGGGCGAAAGACCAGCGACTTGAATTGCGACCCTGCCGGGGGGCGGATGAAGGTGAAATAAATCACCACCAACACCAACAATGCATTGCCAAGCACCAAAAAGACCCGCAAGCGCTGCTTGCGTTCCTCAGCATCAATGGCGGAAGGCAAGCGCCCGCTCCGCCGTCGCATCAACTTTCGCCATGAATCTCCTTCTCCGGCAGGTTGTGCGACCACCGCTTCAGGCTGTGCAACAGTCGCCGCCTCCGGCTCTGCTGAAACAACCGGCGCAGGTGGCTCAGGCTTTGGCTGTTGTGGGGGAGGTGGCTGTTGTGGCGCTTGTTGTGGCTGCGGCTCAACGCGGGCAACCGGTGATGGTGGAGGAATTACAGGCTGTGGGGCAGCAGGCGGCGGTGTTTGCGCAGATACCAGCCCCAAACGCTCCATCCAGGCCTGATCTTCTGCTGAAGGTTGAGCAGGCAAAGGCGGCAGCTGCCCCGTATGCCAGCTCAGCGGGCCCGTGCGCGGACGCTCACCTGGCGGTGGCGTTGTCACTGCCGGACGATCTAGCTCTGCCAACATCCTCTGCGCCTCGGCATGGTCTGGCTGCAACTGTAATACTCGCTGCAAACATTCACGGCGACGCTGCGGCTGATCCAACAGGCGCGCCATCCACAACCAGGCTTCCGCATCGCGCGGGTTTTGCACAATCGCATCGCGCAGCGCAGCAATGGCTTCCTGTTTGCGTCCAGCCTGGGCAGCAGCAATTCCTCGTTCTAATGCATCAGACATAGCGTAGCTCCTACTTTTATTATACAACGAATTCTGATCCAACATGCGCCCCTTGACAAACCCCGCCCCATCCATATACTTAGCTCCATGGATGTTTTGCAATTTCCCTGTCAATTTCCGCTAAAAGCGATTGGACGCGAGCCAGAGACCTTTGAACAATTCGTCCTCGAGATTGTGCGCAAGCACATCCCAGACCTGCCCGAGAACGCCTCCACCACCCGCCCAAGCAACGGCGGGCGCTACCTGGCAGTAACAGTCACGTTCACCGCCCAAAGCCGCCAACAATTGGATGACATTTACCGCGAGCTGCACAGTCACAGTCGCGTGGTCATGTTACTCTAAGCCAATGAACCCACGCCATCAACGCATGCGCTTGATTTTGCTCTTCAGCAGCATCTTTTTGCTCGCCGGCACGCTGCTATGCGTGCTTGCTGTGCTGATGCGATTTATGTAAGATCATACGACATCAACATCAGTTCCGTTCGCTCGTACCAGCCCACCTTTTTCCAAAAAGCCTTGCCAGCTGCGTTGTCTGCATAAACGAAAATATGGCAGCGATCCACGCCAGCCTGCTTGAGCGCTGCCAACGCACGCGCCACCAGCTGATAGCCTATGCCAGCACCGCGCCACTGCGGACGCACCGCCAGATGGTGCAAATAGCCACGCCGCCCATCCGTGCCGCCCAATAACGCCCCAACCAGCTGCCCCTGCACATGTGCCACAAAACTCATCCCCGGGTTGCGTTGCAAAAAAGCAGCAATCCGCTCGGAGGTGTCTGCACTGCTCAGGCCAATCCCTTCTGTTTCACTCCACAACGCATACACTGCGTCATAATCTTGCAGGGTCATCTCACGAATCGTGAATTCCATCCCATCCTCACTGTGCCTGAATTCGATTCACCCACTGCCGCAGCTCTTCAGCATTCAAAAAGCCTTCTGCTGCCGAAGCAACCCCAATTTTATACGAAGCAAACACGACTGCCTGCTTCAACGCCTGTAGTGCATCACCGCTTTGAGCATAGCCATGCAAAAAAGCTGAAAAGAGCGCATCCCCGGCGCCGATCGTGTTGACCACCGGACGGGTAAAGACCGCCGGCACATGCCAAATCTCGCTTGCCGCGCGCAGCCCAAGCAAAGCGCCCCGCTCGCCCAGACCAACAACCGCCACCGGCGTGCCAAAACGTTGCCCAACCGCCCGCAGCCAGTCTTCAGGGCTCAGGCTCAATTTCTCATGGCTCATGAACAGCACCTGCGCGGCACGCAAAAAGTCTTGATTGTAGGCGTCGTCCAAACTGCCAATTGCGTGCACATCCGTCGCAATCGGCACACCGGCACGTGCTGCCACTTCCAGCATAGGCCGCGAGAAATTAATGTTGCACAAAGCAGCCCAATCACAACCCTGCAATGCCTCAACAACCCGTTCAGGCGGGTAGGTTTGTTCCTGAATGTCTTTCAAATCGGTATAAATTTGCCGCCGCCCGCCCGGCTCATATAAAATGACCGATTGCGCGGTTTCGCGCAATTGTTGCAATACCCCGTGCGCCGGAATGCCATCGCCCCGCAACGCCTCTTGCACCAAAAAAGCAGCGCTATCCTGCCCAATCAACGACAAAAAGCGCACTTCATTCCCCAGCGTCAACAAGGCCTTGGCCAGGTTATAGCCCACGCCAGAAACGCGGCTTTGTACACCCAAAAATGGATAGTTGACCGGGTTATAGTCAATTGGGAAACCATTCACGCGCAAAGTCGTTTCAAGATTAATCAGCCCCGACACCAAAACGCGCACTCGTTCACTCCTTGGGGGTACGGCTGATTTCAATCCAACCGTCTTCGCTGACCCGCACCGCATAGGTTGGAATGGGACGTACCGCCGGCAACCGCACCGCCTTGCCACTGCTCAGGTCAAAGCGCGCCCCATGACGTGGACAAATCACTTGCCCATCCTGCACCTCACCATCGCCCAACGGGGCGTTATCGTGCGTGCACACATCGCCGACCGCAAACAGCTTACCGGCCAGGTGCAGCAACACTACTGCCTGACCATCCAGCTCCAAAAACACCCGTTCGCCATCCGGCAAATCCGTCAGCGGCAACACGCGCACAAACTCAACGGCGCTCATCAATCCTCCACCAGGCTATCACTCGCCTCACCCAAACCATACGCCCCAGCTTTCAGCACCTTGAGCGGCAACAAAGCACACTTCAACCGCACAGGCCCCAGGTCAATGCCGAGCAGGTCCAACACATCCTGCTTGCCCAACGCCTGCAGCTCTTCCAGCGTTTTGCCGATCACGGTTTCCAGCAGCAAATCGGCGGAAGCCTGCGAAATGGCACAGCCATGCCCGCTAAACGCTGCTTCCGTCACATGGCCATCTTCGCCCAGGCGCAAATCAATGCGAATATGATCACCGCACAATGGGTTTTCATCCTCAAACGAAATATCATGCGGGTCAAGTTCCCCGCGAAACTGCGGGTTCTTATACCGCTCAACAATGATTTCGCGATACATATCATCCATACTGATCACCCAAACACCTTACGAACCTTATCCAGCCCCCGCACCAGGCGATCCACCTCAGCGGGGGTGTTGTAGAGATAGAAACTTGCCCGGGTCGTTGCCGGTAGATTGAAACGGTCATGCAGCGGCATGGCACAGTGATGCCCGGCGCGCACCGCAATGCCATCCCCATCAAGAATCTGCGCCACATCGTGGGGATGAACGCCATCCAGCGTAAAGGACGCCACCGCACC
>JAIWNK010000051.1 GCA_020216845.1 Anaerolinea sp.
CTTGAAAGCCGCCGCTGGGCCAAGCACCCGCAAACCGGGCACACTGCCCAGCGCATCCAGGGCATATGCAATCAGTTCCTGTTCATGCTGCTGCAGCGCATCCATACCAAGCGCCTTCAGATAACGCACCGCTGCTCCAAAGCCAATCACCTCAGCAATTGCCGGTGTGCCGGCCTCAAACTTATGCGGCAAATCGGCTGCCGCAAAACTGCGCAAATACACCCGACGGATCATATCGCCGCCGCCCAGGAAAGGCGGCATGGCCTCCAGCAGCGCCTGCCGACCATACAACACGCCGATGCCGGTTGGGCCGCACATCTTATGCGCCGAAAAGGCCAAAAAATCGGCCCCCAACGTGCGCACATCCACCGGCAAATGCGGCACCGATTGTGCGCCATCCACCAACGTCAGTGCCCCGGCCGCGTGGGCCATCTCGATCATCGCTTGTGCCGGGTTGATCGTCCCCAACACATTGGACATATGCGTAAACGCCACCAGGCGCGGCGATTGCGTCAACAAGCTGCGGTACACATCCAAATCAAGCAGCCCCTCATCCGTCACCGGAATGAACTCCAGGCGCAAATTCCGCTCCGCCGCCAACATCTGCCACGGCACCAGATTGGAATGATGTTCCATCTCCGTCAAAATGACCAAATCACCCGGCTGCAAATTGGCCCGCCCCCAGCTCTGCACCACAAGGTTGATCGCTTCGGTAGCATTGCGCACAAAGATGATTTCGCGTGGGCTGCCAGCGCCGATAAACTGCGCAATTTCAAGGCGCACTTGCTCATAAGCCGCTGTCGCCTCTTCTGCCAGGGTATGCACCCCACGATGGATATTGGCATTTGAATGACGGTAAAAGTCACTCATTGCATCCAACACCACCTGCGGTTTTTGGGCGGTTGCCGTCGAGTCAAGATACACCAGGCCAACACCAGGGCGCACTTGGCGGCCAAGGATTGGAAAATCCGCACGAATGCGTTCCACATCCAGCAAAACACCAGACATATTCACCTGCCTTCAAAAAACATGGGCAAGCCCCGCAGAGCCTGCCCATCCTGGTTAAAGTTCGGCGCGCGGCAAATCTTTGCCTGAACGGCGCTCTGGCATACGCAAATGGGGTGAATTTTGTGGATACCACAAGATGTGATCTGGCACCATCCAACCATCTGTCAAGAAGACATTGGAACGAAACTGCACCGCCACCATCTTGCTATCCACTTGCACCACAATTCCTTTCAACCAACCACGCAAGCGCTGACCGCCCTTGTCGTGATCGCAAAACACCTCAACAATATCCCCAACCTCAAAATGTTGTTCGGGGTCAGGTGGGCGCATGAAGGGAGAAGATGGCATTCTGATTCTCCTAAAAAGAATGATTGGACAGTATATTTTACCACAATTAGCCAGTATAGGCCTGCATTTTTTGATGAATCGCATCCTGGAAGCGTGCCCGCACACCCTCAAACGGAATGCGTTGCATAATCGGGTCAAAGAACCCTTCCACAACCAGGCGGCGCGCCTCCAATTCTGGAATGCCGCGCGCCTGCAAGTAGAAGACCTGCTCCGCATCCACCTTGCCAACGGTTGCGCCGTGCGTACAGCGCACATCATCCGCCAAAATTTCCAGCCCGGGGATCGAATCGGCGCGCGCCTCGCGGCTCAGCACCAGGTTGCGGTTGGCCTGATAGCCATCGGTCTTGACCGCCCCCGGCGCTACATAAATCATCCCCTGCCAAACCGAACGGCTTTTGCCCACCAGGGCACCCTTGAACAGCAAATCGCTGGTCGTGTGCGGTGCCAGGTGATTCTGCTGCGAGTCATAGTCCAGGTGTTGCTCACCATCGGTGAAGTAGAAGCCCGACATCTTGCCAACGGCACCCGGGCCGACCAAATCCAGCTCCGAGAAATTCTTCGTCAGCCGTCCGCCCATCGCCCCAAACACCCAATCCACAGCGCCATCACGCTCAACATGCACCCGTTCGTGCGTCACGTTCCAAACATGCTCACCAAAAGACTGCATTTCCACAAAACGCAAATTGGCGCCGGCGCCGACGTAAACTTCTACCAAACCGGCGTGCATCGTCTGCCCGTCCTCGGTCGGGGAAGACATTTCGTGAATATAGGTCGCCGAAGCCCCTTCTTCCAGCCATAAAATCACATGCGAAACATGCGCCAGGCCCACCCCGGGCGTCCACAAAATGCTGTGCAGCGGCTGTGTCACCTGCACACCGCGCGGCACATACAGCAAAACGCCTGTTTGCGCCAATGCACCAGCTAGGGCGCTGAATTTACCCTCTTCCGGGCGCACCACCCGCCCCAACGCCTGCTCTAACAGGTGCGGATAGCGCTCCTCTGCCGTGCGCAAATCGGTGAACACCACGCCCTGCCGCACAAGCTTGGGCAACAACGTCACATCCACACGATGCGGCTGCAACAGCAACTGCCCGGCATGTTCATCATCCGCCATCGGCTGCAACAAAGCTGCCGGAATTTCAGGCCCAACAGCGCTTGTCTGCGGCTGTGCAAGGCGCAGCGAACCGGCTTGCAAGCCGCGCAAATCTGTGCGCCGCCACGCTTCCATTTGCGTTGTCGGCATCGGCAATTCCTTGTATACCTGCCAGGCCCGTCGGCGATATTCACCAATCCCAGCGCTCAGCCCGGCAGTGCGCACCTGACCTTCTTCAAAGGCAAAACTTTGTTGCCCACCCGCCGCAGTCGTCCGGCGGGTGCGAGAAATCACAACGGGGGTCTCATTTGCCATGCCTGCCTCCTTTTACCCCACCGAACCCGACATTTGTAGCTGAATCAACCGATTCATCTCCACCGCATATTCCATCGGCAGTTCCTTCACCAACGGCTCAATGAAACCAGAAACGACCATCGTCGTCGCCTCTTCCTCACTGAGCCCGCGACTCATCAGATAGAACAGCTGCTCCTCACCGACTTTTGAAACGGTTGCTTCATGCCCAATCGTCACATCTTGCTCATCAATTTCGATGTATGGATACGTATCCGAACGTGACTGCGGGTCCAAAATCAACGCATCACAGACAACATTGGAGCGCGACCGCTCCGCCCCCGGATGCACCTTGAGCAAACCGCGGTATGAAGACCGCCCGCCACCTTTGCTGATGGACTTGGAGGTAATTTTGCTGCTCGTATCGGGCGCAAAATGAATCACCTTGCCGCCGGCATCTTGTGCCTGACCCGGCCCGGCAAACGCCATTGAAAGGATCTCGCCATGTGCGCCCGGCTCCAACAAATAGCACGATGGATACTTCATCGTAACTTTTGAGCCGAGGTTGCAATCCACCCATTCCATCGTCCCGCCCTCATACACCAGGGCGCGCTGCGTCACCAGGTTATAGACGTTGGTAGACCAGTTTTGGATGGTCGTGTAGCGCACCCGCGCCCCTTTCTTGACGATAATTTCAATCACACCGCTGTGGAACGAATCGGTTGTATACTGCGGCGCGGTGCAGCCTTCCACATAATGGAGTTGCGCGCCCTCATCCGCAATGATCAACGAACGCTCAAACTGACCGATATTGGCAATGTTCAAGCGAAAATAAGCCTGAAGCGGCAAATCCACCTTGACGCCGCGCGGCACATACACAAACGAGCCGCCCGACCAAACCGCACTGTTCAACGCGGCAAATTTGTTATCCTCAATCGGAATCGCCGTGCCAAAATATTGGCGGAACAAATCGGGGTGTTGCCGCAAACCATCTTCAATGCTCAAAAAGATGACGCCTTGCTTCTCCAAGTGTTCCTGAATGCTGTGATACACCATCTCCGACTCATATTGCGCCCCCACACCCGCCAGGAACTTCCGTTCCGCTTCCGGGACGCCCAAACGGTCAAACGTCTGTTTGATCGTATCCGGCACGTCTTCCCAGCGGCGCTCGGTCGCCTCCGAGGGACGGACATAATAGAAAATACTGTCCAGATCCAGGCCAGAAATATCCGCCCCCCAAGTCGGCATTGGACGAGAACGAAAATGCGCCAGTGCCTTCAGACGAAACTCCAGCATCCATTCAGGCTCGCCCTTAATCTTAGAAATCTGCCGCACCACTTCTTCATCCAACCCCGGACGGGTTTTGAAGACCGAAACGTCCTGATCGCGAAAACCATAGCGATATTCGCCCAAATCCTTGAGAAAATCCGGCTGCGTAACAGGGGTTTCCATAGGTTACCTTTCTTCCAACTTTTCGCGCACCCAGTCGTAACCATGCTCTTCCAGGTGCAAGGCCAGTTCAGCCCCCCCCGATTCGACAATGCGACCATCCATCATCACATGCACCACGTCCGGCTTGATGTAGTTCAAAATGCGCTGATAGTGCGTAATCACCAACACGCCCAAGTCCGGACCGCGCAACGCATTCACGCCCTCCGAAACAATCCGCAAAGCATCAATATCCAACCCCGAGTCAGTCTCATCCAAAATGGCAATCTCTGGCCGCAACACTGCCATCTGCAAAATCTCGGCACGCTTCTTTTCGCCACCCGAAAAGCCATCATTCAAATAACGCCCAGCAAAGGCCGGGTCCATCTTCAGGGCCGCCATGCGCTCTTTCAGCAACTTGCGAAACTCAACGATGGAGATCCCCTTATCCTGCGGGTTTTCAGCACGCCGACGGGCGT
This sequence comes from Anaerolinea sp., assembly GCA_020216845.1. Taxonomy (GTDB): domain Bacteria; phylum Chloroflexota; class Anaerolineae; order Anaerolineales; family Anaerolineaceae; genus JAIWNK01. The sequence continues at coordinate 4,648 of JAIWNK010000051.1, forward strand.
TGACCGCCGTGCGCAGAAAATTCGCCAGCGTCACCCCCGGAATGGCCACCGGATATTGAAAAGCCAGAAACAACCCCGCCCGCGAACGTTCATCCACTTCCATCTCCAGCACGTTGCGGCCATTAAACCAAACCTCACCCTCCGTCACTTCATACGACGGATGCCCCATCAAAGTATATGCCAGGGTAGACTTGCCCGTGCCATTCGGGCCCATGATGGCATGAACCTCACCCTTGGGCACAGTCAACGTCAACCCTTTAAGAATTTCCTTGCCTTCGATCTGAACATGCAGGTTGCGAATCTCTAAACCAGACATCATTTTGTTTGCTCCTTTGCGGATATTTCGAAGCTGATTATAGCATAGGGTATCCCTTGCGTCAATAATATTTAATATAAAAATATAACATATTGACGAAATTCAAGATATTTGTTATACTAAGCCCATGAAAAGTACGCGTGATCGAATTCTTCAAACCCTACTCGAACAACCCAGCTGCACCATCCAAGAACTGGCAGATGCCGTCAGCATCAGCCCCATCTCCGTGCGGCACCATCTCAACAACCTCAAGGCGGATGGCCTGGTAACCGAACGCGAAGAACGGCATGGCGTTGGACGGCCACGTTTGGTTTACCTGCTCACCGAGCAAGGGCGCGAACAATTTCCCACCCGCTACCTGCGGCTCACCAACCGTCTGCTCGATCAGCTCAAAGAAAGCCTCCCCGAACCGGTTGTTGCCAGCATCTTCTCACAAATGGCTGCCAGCATGGCCGCCCAATATGCCCAACAGGTGGAAAAGCTCTCCCTGGAGCAAAAGCTGGAATTCCTCAAACGCGCTCTTGCCGATGAAGGTTTTGACATCGAATGGGATCGCACAACCAACCAATACATCATTCGCGAGGTGAGCTGCCCTTACTATCACATCGGTCAAAAGCACCCCGAAGTCTGCCTGCTCGATCAGAGCTTGCTTTCATCCGTCCTATCCATCCCGGCAGAAAAGGTACAATGCATCCTCAACGGGGATGGACATTGTGCCTACGCCATCCCTATCCCTGAGGAGAAATCAACATGAGCGATGCGCAACCCGGTTCCAACCCCGCCATCTGGGAATCGGAACAAACACACCCCGAACAATGCAACAACCTGCGCGAGGCTTTGCGCGAAATCACCGACCCCGAAATCGGTCTCAACATCATTCAGTTGGGCCTGATCCGCAACGTAAAAATTGATGAGGACCAGGCCATCGTGCGCATGATCCTCACCACACCTTTCTGCCCTTATGGGCCCGCCATGATTGAAGAAACCCGTCAGCGCGCCGAAAAGGCGCTCAACCTGCCGGTAATCATGGACCTTGGCCTGGAACCCTGGGACTTTTCCATGATGGAAGAAGGCCTGGGTGAATGGGGGCTGTATTAGTCTTTCTTCAATTTCTCAGCGCTAAACAGCCCTAGCAAGCGCGGCGCCTGCATCAAATTGCCGCTGACGCGCAGCTTACCCTGCATGTAAGCCTTCATTGGCTCTTGCTTGCCCGTGAACACATCCAACACATCCTGGGTGGAGGCTTCAATCGTCAGCGTAGGGTTTTCCACCTTGCCGGCCCGCACGGTGCATTTCTTGTCGGCAATTGTCGCCACCCACTCCCCGGCCTGCTCACCGGTCAAACGCAATTGCAACGTTGCATTCACGCCCTCGGCCCGTTCCGGCAAGAACGTCTTCGGCAGCAAATCAATCAGACTATGCAAATCAATACCCATTGTGTCGCTCCTGTAATCTTTTCTTATCCTTAATTGTATCAGAAACGACACTGGGGAACACTCATTTGTATCGCCCATTTTAAAAACACCTGGCCCAACCGCTGCCATCGCGATTGGGCCAAAAAATTGGCAAGCCCAACACCTTGGTTAATTGCCCCCACTCCCCCCTTCAACTACCTCAGTCTTGACAACCTCAACCACCTGGGTTTTTTCGACAACCTGGGTGCCTACCACAACCTGGGTCTTGGTTGTGTCGTCATCGAAAGCAGACACCTCCATCGAAGGAGACAACGCAGAGGCCAGTGCCAACAGGCCAATCACAAGCACCAGCACCAACACCAAACCATTGCGAACAATTCGTTTCATGAGCACACCTCCTGACAAAAAAATTTTACTGACACTCAAAAATATACGTCTCTGGACCACTTTTTCAATAAAAGTCTCGTATGTTTTTCGTCTAAGATTCGTACAGTCTTGGCCGCTTTGCCCCCCAAAAGATCCCTTTGCACAACCACAAATGCGGGTATACTTAAACTACCCATTTTAAAGGATTGCCATGATTCGCATTGTCCACTTTCCGCCCAATGCCGCGCCCAGTCTCAATCTCTCCCTCCATGCCGCTGCCGACGCCCTGCAACAGCCCGGCTTCCTCTGGGTCAGCCTGGAACAGCCCACCCGCGAAGAAACCCTATCCGTCCTCAGCGGGCTGTTTCACTTTCACCCGCTTGCCATTGAAGATTGTTTCAGCGATGGCTATCAAACCCCAAAAATTGATGACTTTCGCGACTACATCTTCATTATTGCACACGCCGTACATAGCCACCAAAACTTTGAGGAATTAGAAACCTCCGAGCTGAATCTCTTCCTGGGCAAGAATTACCTCGTCTCCTATTTCAAAGATAATACTCCCTCCCCCACACAAACGATTTGGGATCGTCTGGAACGCGACGAACGGCTCTACCAACACGGCAGCGATTACCTGTGTTATGCCATCCTCGATCAAACCGTAGATGAATATTTGCCGTTAATTGACCACGTGGAAGACGAAATTGACGCGTTGGAAGATGTCGTCCTGGCCCACCCAACCCCCAACACCCTACAACGCATCTTGCAGCTCAAACATGCCATCATGACCATCCGCCGCATCATCTCACCACAGCGCGAGGTGCTCAACCGCCTGAGCCGCGATGAATTTTCACAAATTGACGCGTATAGTCGCATCTACTTCCGTGATATTTACGATCACCTCGTGCGCATTCAGGATATGACCGAATCGCTGCGCGACATTGTTGCCGGCGACCTGGATATCTACCTCAACTCCACTTCGTTGCGCCTGAATGAGGTAATGAAAGCCCTCACCATCGTTTCGACCATCTTCCTACCCCTATCCTTCCTTGCCGGTGTTTACGGCATGAACTTTCAATACATGCCTGAGCTCAGTCAACCCTGGGCCTATCCGCTCGTCTGGTTCGTCTTCTTCCTCACCGCGTCTGGCATGTTGTGGTTCTTCAAAAAACGCAAATGGTTCTAACAGGAGAGACCATGACCAAACACCTTGTCCTGGTAGCTGGAAATATTGGTGCGGGCAAAACCTCGCTCACTGAGCGAATTGGACAGCGCCTCGGTTGGCAAACCGCCTACGAATCGGTTGCTGACAACCCCTACCTGCCCGATTTCTATAACAACATGGCCGCCTGGGCCATGCACCTGCAAATCTATTTTCTCGGACATCGCGCCCGTCAATACGAGCAGCTGGCCCTTGCCCCCCTTTCGGCCATCCTTGACCGCAGCATCTATGAAGATGCAGCCATCTTTGCCCGTGCCTTGCATCAAATGGGCAACCTCAACGAACGCGACTATCAAACCTACCGCACGCTGTTTCAAATCGTCACCGAAAAACTGCCCCGCCCCAACCTACTCATTTACTTAAAAGCCCCGCCACAGGTCTTAATGCAGCGCATCCAACAACGCGGGCGCAGCATGGAAAACAGCATCAGCCTCGATTACCTCACCCTGCTTGACCGCTATTACACCGAATGGTTGCAATCCTTCGATCTTTGTCCAGTCCTCACCATCCGTTCAGACGACCTGGATTTCGTTCACCAACCCGAAGCGCTGGAAATCGTCATTCAACGGATGCAGCAAAAACTTTCTGGCAAAGAAGAGCTCGTTTTTTAAGCTCTTGTGACAGTCATTGACGCTATAATACAAATATGACTGAAATCGAGCAGCTCGAGCAAGCCATTGCGGCACTCGAAGCGCAGCGCGGTCTCTTGGGCGATGATGTGGTTGAAATCACGCTAGAGCCCATGCGTGCGCGCCTGGCAATGCTGCGCGCCCAACAACACCCCCGATCCACACAGCAACGGCGGCAAATCACCATCCTGGTTGCCGATATTTCCGGCTTCACCACACTCAGTGAGCAAATGGATGCAGAAGATGTCAGCACACTGGTCAACAACCTCTGGAAAGTACTCGATCAGTTGCTGCTCCAACATGGCGCCTACATCTACCGCCACGTGGGTGATTCGGTCATCGCCCTATGGGGTGTCGAAACCGCTCACGAAGATGACGCCGAACAAGCCGTCAGTGCTGCCCTCAAACTCCAAGAAAGCCAAAGCGAACGGATCAAATTGCGCGTGGGGTTGCACACCGGCATGGTATTGATCCATACCCTCAACAACGAAGTGCAGGTAACCGGCGAGGCAATGAACCTGGCCGATCAGGTGCAACGTGCTGCTCCCATCGGTGGCATCCTCATCACACACGACACCTACCGCCTTGTCCGCGGCCTGTTTGACCTCTTGCCTGCCGGCACCTTGTCTTTCCCTGAGCGCGGCAAGACCATCCCCACCTACCGCATCCTTGCCCACCGCCCCCATGCCTTTCATCTACCCTCTCCCACCATTGCCGGCATCGAGCCGCCCACCCTGGGGAGAGATGCAGAAATTGCGCAGCTCCAAAACGCCTGGCTGAACCTATACGCACAATCGAGTCTGCACGCCATCATCATCACTGCCGAAAGCGGCTTGGGCAAATCCAGGCTGATTTTTGACCTGCAAACCTGGCTTGACCTGCGCAGCGAACCGGCCGTCATCCTTCAGGCACGCGCCTCTTCACAAACCGCCCACACGCCCTACGCCCTGTTTTACCAGGCCATTGCCGCGTTTTGCCAGGTGCAAGAAGGGGATAGCAGCGCCACAGCCGCTCAAAAACTGCAAGACACCCTGAGCCCACTCTTTGATGAGCAATCTCCCGAAAAAGTTGCCATCATCGGTCAGCTCCTGGGGTTTGATTTTTCGAACAACCCCTTGCTCAGCAGCTCGCTCAACGCTCCTCGTCAGATTCGCGATCGCGCCTATTACTATCTGACCCAATTGCTGCAACTGACAGCCCAGCAAAGCAAAGTCCTGCTCTTGTTTGAAGATTTAGAATCCGCAGACGACGAATCGCTTGACCTGATTGACACCCTAATTCAAACCAGCCAAAACCTGCCGGTCTTGTTCATTCTCACCTGCAACCCACGGCTCTTCGAAAGACGCCCCAATTGGGGCAGCAACTGGAGCGCCTCGACCCGCATCACTTTGCAACCGCTCAACAA
>JAIWNK010000052.1 GCA_020216845.1 Anaerolinea sp.
AGAAAAAAGCCGGCAGCTTGTCAACGAAATTTTGCACCGAATGCCCAACCCGCCGCAAGCGCTCACCGAACTAATCATCAGCCGGGCAGATGGCAACCCGTTATACATCGCCGAAATGGTGCGTGTTTTGATTGAAGATGGCGTCATCTTGTGCGATGAAGATAAATGGAAACTGGTTCCCGAACGATTGCTACAAGTGCACCTGCCCACCTCACTCACCGGCATTGTACAAGCACGTCTCGATGCCCTGCCAGGTTCAGAACGTCAGGTGTTACAAAAAGCTGCCATCATTGGCCGCACCTTTTGGGATTCTGCCCTGTTTACGCTGCTAAACGATCAACCCTCCGAATCCATTGCCGATTTGCTTTCTCGTCTGCGTGAGCGTGGCCTCTTGACTCTTGCAAACACGTCCAGCCTGCCCAATAGCCATGAATATCATTTTCAAAGCACCATCCTACACGAAGTGACGTACGAATCGGTGCTGAAACGTCAGCGCCGCGCCGATCATCAACAAATTGCCGAATGGCTTGTGCAAAACAGCGGTGAACATGCCAATGCGTTATCCGTCACAATTGCCGAACATTTCGAACGGGCTGAAAATTTCGCTGAAGCAGCCAAATGGTATCAACGTGCCGCAAAACGCACCGCCCAACAATATGCCAGCAACGAAACATTGCGTCTGCTAGAGCGCGCCCTATCCCTTACCCCAGCCGAAGATTTGCAAACCCGCTATGAATTGCTGTACGACCAGGCTATTCAACGTGAACAGCAAGCACAACGCAAAAGCCAACAAGCCTGCCTGGAAGCGCTCCAGGCAGCCGCTGCTGCCCTGCAAGCGCAACATCCGCCGACGCGCGGTCAGCCGGTTCCCCTCGCCGAAGCAGCCCTCTTTCAAGCGCGTTTTGAAAACGACATTGGCAATTACACCAATGCCATCCGCAACGCCCAAACGGCCATCAGTCTTGCTCGTCAAGCTGCCAACGGCGTTGAACAAGCTCAAGCCTTCCTTGTTTGGGGCGAGGCGCTCACCCGCCAAGGCGATTATAACAATGCTCACTTCCAACTCCAACAAGCCTTGCGCCTCAGCCGTCACCATGGTCTACCCAACGTTGAGGCCACCACGCTGCGCATCCTCGGCAACATTTTGCTCGATCAGGGGCTCTATTCGGAAGCCATTGTTGCCTATCAACATTCTCTATCCGTTTCACAACAAATTGGCGATCGCTGGAACGAATGTTGGGTGTTGAACGACCTTGGCCTGGCGCTTTACTATCAGGGCGAAATCGTTCAATCTCAAACCATGCTACAGCAAGCCATTCAGGATAGCCATGCCATCGGCAACCAAAAATGTGAAGCCTACGCCCTCGGCAACCTGGGCGACCTTTCCAGCCGTCAGGGAGAATACACGCTGAGCCGCGGCCTTCATCAACGTTCGCTGCTCATCTGTCAAACCATCAGCGATCGGTTGGGCGAAGCCATGGCACTTTGCAACCTGGGCGCGCTCTATGATCACTATGGCGCAAGCGAAGAAGCCTATCACTATTTACAGCGCGCTCACAGCCTGCATGTACAAATTGGCAACCGCAGCGGTGAAGGCGAAACGCTTGCTGCACTCAGCCTGTGGGCCTACCGGCGCGGCGACCTGGTCAACGCCCTCGATTACAATCAGCGCGCCCTGGATATCAGCCAACCCGGCAATGATCGCAACCTGCTTGCAACCATCTTTACCTGGCGCGGTCATATCTACCTGGCCCAAGACGATTTAGCCAATGCACAAAGCGCCTATGAACACGCCCTCATGCTGCGTCGTGAGCTCAGTCACCTGGCCCGCACAGCCGAGCCCCTCGCCGGCCTGGTGCGCATCGCTCAGCGCAGCGCCGAGCCAATAGACGCACTCGATCTTGTGGAAGAAATTTTAGCCCTCCCCAACCAAATCGTCCTGATCAACAACGAAGACCCGTTCAACATTTACCTGGCCTGCATTGAAACCCTCCTGCCACACAGCTCAGCCCGCGCCCATGCCCTGCTTGCTCAGGTTGGGCTCTGGCTCAATCAACGCTCCGCCCGCATCGCCGATGACCGTCTGCGTCGGCTTTACCTCTCTATGCCTGCACATCGCAGACTATTGGAACTCCTCGCCAGCTCAACCCCATCTCACCCCCATTGAGGACACCATGGACGAACGCGAAAAAATTGAGCAAACCATCCGCAGCCTGGAAGCTCAACGTGCCCTTCTTGGCAACACGGTCGTGGAAACGGCACTGGCGCCCCTGCGCGAAAAACTGGCCGCCTTGCAACTCGTCAGCGAACAACAACGCAAACACGTTACCATCTTGTTCGCAGATGTATCCAGTTTTACCGCCTCTGCCGAACAAATGGATGCAGAAGACCTGAACAACATCATGAACAATCTGTGGGCACAGCTCGATCGGATTGTCATTGAACACGGTGGAAGAATTGATAAACATATTGGTGACGCGCTCATGGCCCTTTGGGGCGTTGAAGCCACCAAAGAAGATGACGTTGAACGCGCCATTCTGGCGGCATTAGCCATGCAAGCCGCGGCCGAGCAAATGGCCAAAAGCATCAATCTACCTGAAACAGGGCCCCTTTCCCCTGAGCAAAGCGCCCTATTCAAGATTCGCGTTGGCGTGCACACCGGGCCGGTTGTACTGGGTAAGGTGGGCACACAGGGCGAATTTACTGCCATGGGCAACGCAGTCAACATTGCCAGCCGCTTAGAACACGCCGCCCCAATCGGCGGGGTGCTCGTCTCGCACGACACCTACCGACACGTGCAAGGCGTATTCAACGTGCGCAAACTACCTCCCTTGACGCTCAAAGGCAAAAGCGAACCCATCCTTGCCTACCTGATATTAAGCGCCAAACCACGCGCCTTCCGCATCCCGTTGCGCGGCGTAGAAGGCATTGAAACCCACACCATCGGTCAGGAAGAACAACTGAACACCCTGTTGCAAAACTGGGGCGAGGTGCTTTCCACTCGTCACATGCGCATGCTCACCATCATCGGTGATGCTGGCATGGGCAAAAGCCGTCTGATGGATGATTTGCGCAATCAAATGGAATTTAGCAGCGAATCATTCCGCTTCTTCGAAGGCCGCAGCACACCGCAAACGCGCAACATCGCCTACGGTCTGATCCGCGATATCTTCGAAAACCGTTTTCTCATCCAGGATAGTGATCGCTCTGACACCATTCTGCAAAAGCTGGAAACGGGTCTGCAAGAATTCATACAGGATCAACCGATTGAAAAAGCGCACCTGATGGGTGCCTTGCTTGGTTACGACCTGACCAACAGCCCATTGATTGGCAAAATCTTGTCAGACACACAACAAATCCGTGAACGCGGCCTGCGAGCCATTCAGGAATTTTTCAGTCGCGTCTGTCAGCAACGCCCGGCTGCCCTCTTCCTCGATAACATTCAATGGGCCGACCAAAACTCGCTTGAGCTACTGCAAAGCCTGGCCAACGTCATGCAGCCATTGCCGTTCTTCGTTGTCTGCGCAGCCCGCCCCAGTCTGTTCGAATTTCTGCCCAATTGGGGCGAAAGCTTGCCCGCGCACACGCAGCTGATACTTGCACCACTCGACGCCGACAAAGCGCGTCAGCTCGTCAAAGACATCTTGCGCCGCGTTCCCGAAATTCCCGATGCGCTGATTGAGACCATTGTCAACCGCTCCGATGGCAACCCCTACTACATCGAAGAGCTAATCAAAATGTTGATTGACGATGGCGTCATCGTGCCGGGCAGCCTGGAATGGCACATTGAAACGCAAAAGCTAACCGACCTTCGCATTCCTCAGACGCTGACCGGCGTCATTCAAGCCCGTCTCGACGCCCTGCCACGCCCCGAACGCGATTTGCTGCAAAAGGCAGCCGTCGTTGGGCGCGTCTTTTGGGAAAGTTTGCTGATCAGCATGAACGCTGGTCAAACCACCCCAGACCCCGCTATCCAACGCCAACTACTCCAAGCACTGCAAGCGCGCGAGCTCATCTTCCAACGCAAAGTCTCAACCTTCAGTCACACATCCGAATACATCTTCAAGAATCACATTCTCCAAGAAGTCACCTATCAACAAGTGTTGAAACGTCAGCGACGCATCTATCATGAACAGATCGCCAACTGGCTGATTGCACAAAGCGGTGAACGTGCGGATGAATATGCCGCACTGATCGCCGAACACTTTGAACAAGCCGAAAACCTCGCCCATGCCGCCGAATGGTACAAACACGCCGGTCAACGCGCCGCCGTCCAATTCGCCAACCAGGATGCGTTGCGTCTCTTGCAACGCGCCCTTGAGCTCTTCCCCGCCAACGCCCTGCAATCGCGCGCCTCCTGCCTGTTGACGCGCATCAACATCTACGACTTGTTGGGCAAGCGCACCGAACAAGCCGCAGACCTGGAAACCTTAGGCCAATTGGCCGAAGCACTTGGGCAAGATGAGTTGCGCGCCGAAGTCTGTTTGCTGTGCGCCCAATATGCCCAAACCGTTGGCAATTACACCGAAAGCCAACAACTAGCCCTGCGCACGCTCGACTTGATTCAATCCGCTCCCCCCAGTCGCCTGAATGCACAGGCGCACCTGCTGCTTGGCCTGATTGCCATGCGTCAGGAGAATATGCCCAAAGCCCAGCAAGAATACCAATGCGCCCTGGACCTTGCCCGCCGTCTACAACTACCCAGCCTGGAAGCGCATAGCCTGCGCAGCTTGAGCAATCTGCTCAGATTCGAACAGCCGGCAACCGCTCAACAATATCAGGAACAGGCAAATTCCATCTTCGAAACCATTGGCGATCTGCGCGGCAAAGTAATGACCTCGCTCAGCCTGGCAGTTACACTCAGCATCCAAAATAAAATAGAAGCCGCCCGCGCCCGTTACCAATCGAGCATTCAGCTTTGCCAACAAATTGGCGATGTCGGCACCGAAATGAACTTATTCAACAATCTCGCCACCGTCGAATCCCAACTCGGCAATTACGATCAGGCCATTCAGAGTTTTGAGCATTCGCTTGCTATCGCTCGGCGCATTGACAGCACGTACAACATCATCATTACGCTCGGCAACCTCAGTTCCACCTATCATCAATTGGGTGACTACCCCAAGGCACTTGCCAAGGCCCAAGAATGGCTGCAATACTGCCAGAATATGAACGACCTGCGCGGCGTTGCCTGGGCCTGTAATGGAGCTGCTCGGCTCTTGATTGATTTGGGGCAATTTGAACAGGCCGCTAGACTTCTACAACGTTCGCAACACCTCTTCACTGAAAACGACAACCCCAATGGCTTGCTGGAAACAGATATCTTACAAATGCGCCTGTTCTGGACTGCCGAAGACTGGCCAAATGCAATTCAAAAAGCCCAAGAAATCTTTACAAATTCCAACAAGCTGATTCAAAAAACATTGCTATACTGGGTGCATTGGATGCTCGGCGATGCTCATCGGCGGCAAGGAAATTTTCAGGCTGCCCTTTCAGCCTACCATCAGGCTGCGCAAAGTCCAGAACAGCATTTCAACAGCTTGTTACCACATCAGGCTGGACTGCTGCTGCTCTATGCCCAACAGGGAGAGACCGACAAAGCCCATCGGCTTCTGCAAGAATCACTGCCCCTGCTTGAACATCATGATTTTGAGCTCCCACAACTATGGATGATGGCATGTTGCGCCGATGCCCTCTTTGCGCTCGGAGACCCGCGCGCCGTTGAAATGTGCGCCCGCGCCCAACAAACATTACAGGAGAAAGCCGCCCTTCTGAACGACCCTCTCCTGCAAGATACCTACCTCAACGCAATTGCTCTGCACCGCCGCATACGAGCGGGCAAATTTCCACTGACGGGCTCAATTGCTCAGGCGCAGTAATGCACCCCGCTCAACCCACGCAACCGCTCCGCCGCGGTTTCGGGGGTCAAATCGCGCTGCGGCATTCCCAACATCTCAAACCCCACCATAAACTTGCGCACCGTTGCCGAGCGCAACAAAGGCGGGTAAAAATGCAGATGAAAATGCCAGCCAGGGTAGCTTCCCCCATCACACGGCGTTTGATGAAAGCCCATCGAATAGGGGAAGGAAATCTCAAACAAATTATCATATCGAATCGTTACCTGCCGCAACACATCCGCCAACGCCAGGCGCTCTTCTGCACTCAGCTCAGGCAGACTGCCCATGTGTCGGTGCGCCACAACCAACATTTCAAACGGCCAAACGGCCCAAAATGGCACCAAAGCGGTAAAGTGTTCATTGGCCGCCACAATCCGTCGCCCATCCGCTTGCTCTGCGCGCAACACATCACACAACAAGCACCGCCCCGTCTCACGCAAATAGGCCTCTTGCCGCTCTGCTTCAGCTGCCGGCTCGTTCGGCACATGCCCGGTTGCCCAAATTTGGCTATGAGGATGCGGATTCGAACAGCCCATCATGGCACCTTTGTTTTCAAACACCTGCACATAGCCAATTTCATCCAGGGCGCTCAACTCCGCCGTCTGATCGCTCCAGGTGCGCAGCACCGCTTCCACCTCCGTCACCGAAAGCTGCGGTAAGGTCAGGTCGTGACGCGGCGAAAAACACACCACCCGACAAATGCCCGTCTCTTGCTCCGCCCGGAAAAGCGGGTTGGGCTGTTCATTGCCCGGCTGTATCTCGCCCGCTCGCAGCAAGGCCGGAAAGTCATTGTCGAACACAAATGTGCCCGTATATGCCTCATTGCGCACCCCCGAAACACGTTGATTGCCCGGGCAAAGCGTGCAGGTCGGGTCATAAGCCGGAATTTCAACCACCGCTGCTTTCTCCACCTGCCCCAACCAGGGACGGCGGGCGCGGTGCGGCGAAACCAACACCCATTGCCCATTCAAGGGATTGAACCGCCGATGCGGTTGATCGAAATTGACCATTGCCTCAGCTCCTCGTTCCAAGTTTCGTAATTTCACACCCGGGCAGCTCAACCGTCCGTCCATCCAGCACCAACGTTCGAGCCGTCTCATTGAAATTCAGCACCACCCATTCACCATCCCGCTGTGCCGCCAACACCCCATCCGGCAAGTCCAGCGCCATCAGGCCCAACGCATTTGCCCACTGCCGCAACAGCGCTTCGAGCTGCGCAAACTGCGGGTACCAGCCCAGATACAACACCCGCCCGGCGCCCAGCGCATGTTCGGTCAACGCCGCTGCTCCAGCCAACGCGCCGTCACGATACCGCAACAACGCCAGCGTGCCCGGCTCAGGGCGCAAAGCCTCGGCCCACACAGCAGCCTCGTTCCCCTCCGGCAAACAGGTTCCGCTCAGCGCCATGCTAACCCCCGGCGGCAGCGAATGCCAGGCTGTCACCGTCGCCCCGGCCAAACTGCGCAACACCCCCGGCAGCGGCTCATCCGTGACAACATTCGAGGATGATTTCACCCCAGAGCGCACCCCCAACACCAACGTCGCCCCGGCGCGCACCGCCTGCTCCAAAGCCTGCGCCTGCTGCTGCGAAACCAAAAACGCACCCGGCGCCAAAATCATTTCATAGCCGGTCAAGTCTGCATCATAGGGAATCAGGTCTGCTTCCAGCCCCAGGCGTTGCAACGCCCGCCACCAGGCAAAACACAACCGGCGGTAGTCAAAGCCTTTGCGATGTGGCTGAAGCTGAAATGCCCACAAATCCTCATACGAGTACAACAACGCAATTTTGGCCTGTTTGCGCTCTGCCGGCAGGTGCGGCAGTTCCTCGCGCAGCGCGTGCACCGCCTGCAACCCAATTGCCGGCGAAGCATCATGATTCAACAACCCGGAATGATGCTGCTCCTGCGCAAAACGACAGGCGCGCCAACGAAAATAGACTACCGCCTCCGCTCCGGCCAAAGCTGCGTGCCAGGTCCACAAACGCACCGCCGCCGGACGCACCCCCGGATTGTAGGTTGCCCAGTTAACATGGCCGCATTGCTGTTCCATCACCCAAAACGGGGCGCGTTTCGTCCCGTGCGTAATGGCATGGCAAAAGCCAGTAATATAAGGGTCGCCCACGTCATAAGCATACGTCGGACGTTGCTCCCACTCCGGATAGGCATAGGCGCTGTTCATCTCGGCAAAACCGGTCGGATACGAATCCCAGGTTGCCAAATCAAGCGAGCGCGCCAGGTCGTGGTAATTCAAATCCGGAAAATCGCCCATGAAATTGGTCGTAAGCCGTCGCCCCGGCGTCAGCGGGCGCAACACATCCAATTGCAACTGCTGAAATGCCACAACCGAATCAGAAGAAAAGCGTTCATAATCCAGCACATGCGAAGGGTTGGCCTCAGTCACCGTCAAATGAGGCGGGTCAATCTCCTCCCAATCACCATAAGCCTGACTCCAAAACACCGTCCCCCAAGCCTCATTCAACGCTGCCAACGTGCCATAGCGCGCTTGCAGCCAACGCCGAAAAGCAGCTGCACAATGATCACAATAACAGCGCGCCGTATCATGACAACCGAACTCGTTATCAATCTGCCAGGCAATCACCGCCGGATGCTGCCCATAGCGCTGCCCCATCGCCCGCACAATCTGTTCGCTCAAGGTGCGGTAGATCGGTGCGTTCGAACAATAATGTCGCCGAGAGCCAAAAGCACGCCGCCGCCCTTGTGCATCCACGGGCAACACATCCGGGTGCGCCCGCACCAACCAGGCCGGTGGCGTCGCCGTAGGTGTGCCCAGCACAACCTTCAACCCTTCTGCTGCCAGGGTCTCAATTGCCCGATCCAACCAGCCCCAATCATACACGCCCGGCTGCGGTTCCATCTTTGCCCAGGCAAATTCGGCAATGCGCACAATCGTCAATCCAGCCTGCCTCATCAGGCGCGCGTCTTGCGCCCAACGCTCTTCCGGCCAATGTTCCGGGTAATAACAAACCCCTAGCTGCATCACAACTCCTCATCACAATAAAGATAGATTGCTGTCAACCAGCAACCTTCACACCCAACAGCGCCTCAAGTGCGCCGTCGAATCTTCAACTCATGCACACCGACCTTCATACCAAGCCAATGTAAAACTTGCTTCTGTTCATCATACTGCGTGTTGCCTCCCGAAACCCACACATCAAACCCATTCGGATAGGCGTGACGCGGCACAAACACATCCGTCGGCAAGTTGGGGCGCGGCTCCGCCCCAATCACCAGCACAAATTCGCCCGTCTGCGCATCATAGGATTGCTCCATCGGCAACCCGGCACAAGCCAGGAGATGCGGACGCGAGAACCCCTCCAGGGCGCGCGCCCCACTGTTCAAATCGGTTGCATCGCTCTGCTGATCGCGACTGAAAATTGAAAAATCTTCCTGATTCCAGCGATCACCCCAAGCATTGCAATTATCAGCTGTGTAATTCCATTGCGTGGCGTGCAACCACAGCTCGTCCAACAAACCATAATAGCGATGCAACGCGGAGAGATGGGTGCTGTAATCGCCGGTGCGGTAGGCAACCCCACCATCCAAATCAAAAGGCAGGCCAAACTCACCGATGAGCGTCGGCACCCCGCCCAACGATTGTTGTGACATTGTCTTAATCCGCCGCAATTGCTCCAAAAAGGTTTGCCGCACCTCGCTCTCCCCCATAATGATTTGCGACTCACGCCAGTTCATGCTAAAGGCAGGATCATAATGTTTGTTGAACAACGTCCATTCATCATACCAATGGCTGGCATTGACCACCGGAATGCCCATTGGCACCTGCATCGCCTCCGGCACACCCGGCACGCCCTCGACAAAGATGAGCGCATCTGAATCATGTCGCCGCATGGCCTGAGCAAACCGAGCCACAAAAGGCTGCATACAATCGGCAAAAAACCGTGTTCCAGCAAAATAATCGGGGCGCAACAATTGCGGTTTGCCATCTGTGCCCACATCCCACACGCCGTGCTGCCGCCAAATATCCGCCTCCGCTGAACGCCAGGCCGAAACGCCTTGCGGGTTCAGCGTCACCGTCACATCGCCACCCTCACGTTGCATCTGCCGGCTGACAAGCGGCACCCCCGA
>JAIWNK010000053.1 GCA_020216845.1 Anaerolinea sp.
CAACCGGCTTGAGCGTATATTTGGGGTCTGGGCCACCTTTGGGCCGCCCAAGGTGCGAGCAGAGAATGACCGCCGCGCCATGCGCCAACAGATACTGAATCGTCGGCAGGGCCGCGCGGATGCGCGTATCATCCGACACAGCACCGTCTTTCAACGGCACATTGAAATCCACGCGCACCAACACCTTTTTGCCCTGCACTTCGATATCTTCAATCGTCTTTTTGCTGAACATGAGCAGCTCCTGACAGAATTACAGAGACTTGGCCAGCATCGCCGCCAGGTCAGCCGTGCGGCAGGAATAGCCCCATTCATTGTCATACCAGGTGACAACCTTGACCAGGTTACCGCCCATGACCATGTTGGAAGGCAGATCCACAATCGAGGAGCGCGAATCGCCCTTGAAGTCCATCGAGACCAACGGGTCGCCATACTTGCCGCGCGTCACGCCCAAAATGCCAGCCAATGGGCCTTCAGCAGCTTCAATGAAGGCTGTGTTCAATTCGTCCTTGCTCGTTGCGCGTTCCACCGTGCAGACAAAGTCCACAATCGAAACCGTGGGGGTCGGCACGCGCAAGGCATAGCCATCAAACTTGCCCTTCAACTCGGGGATGACCAACGCCACCGCCTTGGCCGCGCCGGTCGTCGTCGGGATGATGTTCAAGCCAGCGGCGCGCGAGCGGCGCATTTCCTTCTTGTGACCCTGATCAAGGATGACCTGATCGTTGGTGTAGGAGTGAATCGTGGTCATCACACCATGGACGATGCCAAAGCGATCATGCACAATCTTAGCCGCCGGGGCAAGACAGTTGGTCGTGCAGGAAGCATTCGAAATGACATGATGCTGTGCCGGATCGTAGCGGTCGTGATTGACGCCCATCACAATCGTGATGTCTTCATTCTTGGCCGGAGCGGTGATGATGACTTTCTTGGCACCGCCGCGTTCAATGTGCACCCCTGCACCCGCCTTGCCCTTGGCCGGGTCGCCTTTGGCATCGGTGAAAATGCCGGTGCCTTCGATGACGATATCCACGCCCAAATCAGCCCAGTGCAAGTTGGCCGGGTCTTTCTCGGCAAAGACGCGCACCGTGCGCCCACCGATTACCAGGTTGCCATCCACCACTTCCACCGTGCCGGGGAAGATGCCATAGTTCGAATCGTACTTGAACAAATGTGCATTGGCTTCAGCATCGAACAAGTCGTTGACTGCCACGACTTCCAACACATCGCTCTGCCGTTCCAAAATTGCCTTGAGAACCTGCCGTCCAATGCGGCCAAACCCATTGATACCAACACGAATTGCCATAACTCAACCTCCTTAAGGTTTTGAAAAGTTTTTTACCATGCTTGATAGCACGGCAGATTGCCATCTCCCATCTGAACAACTTCAGATTTTTCTATTTTACCGCAAATTTATCATCACTGAGAACAACATGCACAACAAAAACCGACATTCTCATTCTTCGCCGCTCTGACGATTGAGTGGACCCGTGCGTTCATAGAACAAATCCATGATGGTACGCGCCAGCTTAGCCGAATCGTGTCGCCAGCCTTGCTGTTCATCCGCCAGATCTGCCACATAGATGCCGCTCATCTGTGGATCGAACTTCACCCATTCCACCCCATCCGGCAAACGCGCCGAAAACTGATTGTTACACAACACCAGGTCAAACAAATTTTCGCCGACATGCTGCTGCAACACGCGCACATAATCCTCACAGCGAAAGCCATCTGTCTCCCCCGGCTCGTTGGCCACATTGCACACATACAACTTCACCGCCCTGCTGCTCAAAATCGCCGCCGTCAAGTCATGCACCAACAAATTTGGCAAAATGCTGGTAAACAAGCTGCCCGGCCCAATCACAATCAGCTCGGCTGCCAAAATAGCCTGCAGCGCCGGCGGATAGGCCAACGGATTATTCGGCTCCAACCAGACCCGCCGAATGCGCCCGCGCACCTTAGGAATCTCGCTTTCGCCCTTCACCAACACCGATTGCTCTGATTCGTCAACTACATCC
Organism: Anaerolinea sp.; assembly: GCA_020216845.1. Taxonomy (GTDB): domain Bacteria; phylum Chloroflexota; class Anaerolineae; order Anaerolineales; family Anaerolineaceae; genus JAIWNK01. The sequence continues at coordinate 2,016 of JAIWNK010000053.1, forward strand.
GCCACAAGCCGCACATCGTGCAACGTAGAAGGCAACACCTGCCCACGAATCGCCAACACCCGCCCCGACTCAGCCACCCCCTGCTCAAAGCTCCCTGTAATCTCCGCCAGGGCAGTAATCAACAAATTGCCCAAGCTGTGCCCACCCACCCCGGCCGCGCTGCCAAAGCGATATTGAAACAGCTGCGTCAACAACTCCTCATCATCCGAAAGCGCCGCCAAACAGTTGCGAATATCGCCCGGCGGCAACACGCCCATGCTACGCCGCAACTCGCCCGACGAACCGCCATCATCCGCCACCGTAACAATCGCCGTGATGTTGTTGCTATACGCCTTGAGCCCGCGCAACAAAGCTGAAAGCCCCGTCCCGCCACCGATCACCACCACACGCGGCCCGCGGTCCCGCCGCCGATAAGCCGAAACCGCATCCAAAATTGGCCGTCCGGGGCGCACAAACGGTCGCAACAACGTGCGGTTCAGCCCCCATGTGCCCAGCAAAATCAGCCCCAGCCCAACCCCGCCAAAAATCAATGCCCGCAACGGACGTTCCAAAAAGCTCAGCGAAAGCACCGCCACAATCGGCAACCACCACGTATCCAATGCGGATCGGTAAATATCCACCAACAACACGCCAAACCCCAGCCCAACCAGGGTTGTGCCGAGCAAAATCACGAGCAGCCAACGCTTGACCCCCAGGCCAGGCGTCAACCAGCGGGCCTCGCGTGCCAATGTTTGCCGAAAACGATGATACCAGGGCTGCTTCATAAACTTTCTCAGGCACAATCATACCCGCCTTTTAAACCAAAGTCAATCATGCCCTGATACGTCCGTTCCATGCTATAATCAGCCAAAATCTATCTTCATCTACTAGAGAAATCCCATGAACGCTTATTACCTTGCTTGTGATGTCGGCGGGACACAACTCCGCGCAGCTCTTTACGCCCCCACGATCGCTCAGGCCGTGCAACAAAAACGCATTCCCACCGTTGGCAAGGAAAGCGCAACTGAACGACTGATGATGTTGATTGCCGATATTTGGCCAAGCGAGGGTCAGGTGCTGGGCATTGGCATTGGCGTGCCAGGCATGGCCGACCCTGAAACAGGGATCGTCTACAAAGCCCCCAACATTGCCGGCTGGGAAAACCTGCCCCTGCAGCAACAACTGCAAGACCGCTTTGGCGTGCCGGTTGTTTTGGGCAATGATGCCAATGTCGCCCTGCTTGGAGAGTGGCGTTATGGCGCCGGGCGCGGCCATCACAACTTGCTCTATTTCACCATCAGCACCGGCATCGGCGGAGCAGCCATCATTGAAGATCAACTGCTGCTGGGCGAACACGGCCTTGGCACCGAAATGGGCCATCTCACCATCTTGCCAGATGGGCCCTTGTGCGGCTGTGGACAGCGCGGCCATCTAGAAGCGCTCGCCTCTGGCACAGGCATTGCCCACTATGTTGCCGAACAACTTGCCGCGGGCGTGCCCTCCCAACTCGCCGGGCAGGCCTGCCCCAACACCCGCCAAATTGCCGAAGCCGCTCACCAAGGCGATGCCCTGGCTCGCAGTGCCTTTGAGCGCGCCGGCTTCTACCTGGGCATGGGTCTGGCCAATTACCTGCACATCTTCAACCCCTCCATCGTCATTTTTGGCGGCGGCGTCTCGCAAACTGGTGAGCTCATTTTTGCCCCCATGCGCGCCTCGCTGGAAAAGCACCTCATGTCGCCCCAATATTTAGCCGACCTGGAATTTGCCCAGGTGCAACTGGGTGATGATGCTGGCCTGGTAGGCGCCTACGTCTTGGCACAGCAACAAATCAGCCGACAACGCAGCCAAAGCCGATTAAGCCAAAAGTAAAGCCAGAATCCAGACATCCGGCAATAGCACAGCGCGCATCTGCCTGATATAATCAAACCGTTGTCGTCCCTGCTGCCGCCAAAATTGCAGCAGGATTTTTGAGACAGCGTGCCTTTCGGACAATCGAAAAGCAGGCTGTATTTCTCACTTTAAAAAAGGAGTCTTCACATGCAACCCCTCAAGTTACCAGGGCCAAAGGCCCGCGAACTCATCGAACGCGATGCCAGAGTCGTTTCCATCTCTTACCCACGCGGCTACCCATTCGTCATGGATCACGGCCAGGGCTGCCGGGTATGGGATGTGGACGGCAACGCCTTTCTCGATTTTGCCGCCGGCATCGCCGTCAATTCAACCGGTCATTCACACCCCAAGGTCGTGAAAGCCATCCAAGAACAGGCCGAAAAATTCATCCACATCTCTTCGGACTTCTATCACACCAAATGGATTGAACTGGCCGAAGCGCTGGATCGCATTGCCCCCTTCAAGGAAGACGCGGTCAGCTTCGTCACCAATTCTGGCACCGAGAGCATTGAAACGGCCATCAAACTGGCCCGTTTTACCACGCGTCGCAGCCAATTCATCGGCTTCTTGGGCGGCTTTCACGGGCGCACGATGGGCGCCGTCACCTTCACGGCCAGCAAGGCCAACTATCATCGCGGCTTCTTCCCGCTGATGAATGGGGTTGTCCATGCCCCTTACCCCGATGCCTATCACCCCATCTTGGCCTCTCGCCCCGGCGAAGACTATGGCGAAACGGTCGTGCGCTACATCGAAGAAGAGATTCTGGGCCGCATCCTGCCCGCCGATGAAGTTGCTGGCATTCTCATTGAACCCATTCAAGGCGAAGGCGGTTACATCGTCCCAACACCGGGCTTCTTCCCGGCGCTGCGCAAGCTATGCGACAAATATGGCATCCTGTTGATCGCCGACGAAGTGCAGGCCGGCATGGGCCGCACCGGCAAATGGTGGTCCATTGAAAACTTTGGCGTCGAACCCGATATCTTCTGCTCCGCCAAAGGCATTGCCTCGGGCGTGCCGTTGGGCGCCATGGTTGCCCGCAAGAGTTTGGTCACCTGGCCACGCGGCGCACATGGCAACACCTATGGCGGCAACCCCCTGGCCTGCGTTGCCGCACTGGCGACCATTGACCTGATCGAAAACGGCTACATGCAAAATGCCGCAGAAGTAGGCGCCTTTGCCCTACAGCGCCTGCAAGAAATGGCCCAACGCCACCCCAGCATTGGACAGGCGCGCGGCATTGGCCTGATGATCGGCGTCGAATTCGTCAGCGACCAGCAACTGCACACCCCCGACCCCAAACTGCGCGACCGTGTTGTAGACCTGGCCTTTGAGCGCGGTCTGCTCACCCTCGGCTGTGGCAAAAGCGTCATCCGCATCTCCCCGCCCCTGTGCATGACCAAAGACGAAATGGAAGAGGGCCTGGCCATCTTTGAAGAAGCCATCACCCTCGCAGAAGCTGAATAAAGGCCTCAACACCATGTTCCTCCTGCCCGATTACCGCGTCCGTCAGCGTGACTATCTGCTTGAAATTGCCCGCGCCCTCACCCAAGAGCTCGACCTCGACACGCTTTTGGGAAGGGTGCTGCACGTTTCAATTGACATGCTCGCCGGACAGGCCGGGCTGATTGCCCTCTACATTCCTGAAATCAGCGGTTGGCAGGTGCGCGTTTCGCAAGGCCTGCCAACCGCCTTCCTGCGCTACATCGAAACTCTGCTGACCAATATCCCCATCAGCGACCATGAAACCGACGGCAACCTAGCCGCCGTGCAGCGCATCGTTCAGGAGCTTTCCAACATGGTCAACCTGGGCGCCCTCTCTGGCGTTGGTCTGCCCCTGGCCGCCCGTCAGCAAGTCGTCGGCGTCATTCTCATTTATCGCAACACCCCCAGCCTCTTCTCCCCCGACGATCAGGCACTGCTGAGCAGCTTTGCCAACCAGGCCGCCATCGCCGTGCAAAATGCACAGCTCTACGCCCAGGTCAATCAGCAAAAGCAGCGCATGGATGCCCTGCTCGATACCGCGGCGGATGGCATTCTCATCCTCGGCCCCGATCAACGCGCCGAACGCAGCAACCCGGCCCTGCAAACCCTGCTGGGCCTGCCAGCAGAGCGCATTGTTGGCTGCCTGCACGAAGAGCTGATTCGCTTCACTACCCCACCGCACAGCCTGACGTTGGAACAAGCCATCGCCAACGGCTGGCCGCTCAATGCCCGCGCCACCCTGTATGTCGAAGGCGACCTGGTGCGCAGCGCCGACCTACCGCCCCTGCCAATCGCCATCAGCTACGCCCCCTTACTCTCCAATGAGGGAGCACTGCTTAACATCATCGCCACCGTGCGCGACATCACCCGCTTTCGTCAGGCCGAAGAGATGAAAAGCACCTTCATCTCCATCGTCAGCCACGAACTCAAAACCCCCGTTGCCCTCATCAAAGGCTATGTCAGCACCCTGCGCCGCGAAGACGCTACCTGGGAGCGCGAGATTGTCAACGAAGGCCTACAAGTGATTGAAGAAGAGGCCGATCGCCTCAGCGGCCTGATTGAAAACCTGCTCGATGCCTCGCGCCTGCAAGCCGGCGGATTGTCACTCAAACGCACCGAGGTCTTTCTGCCGGCCACCGCTGCCCGCATGATCGCCCGCTTTCAGACCCAAACCAAACAACACACGCTCGTCGCCGATTTTCCCGCCAATTTTCCCATCATCCTTGCGGATGAAGGCCGCCTGGAGCAGGTCTTTGCCAACCTCATTTCCAACGCCATTAAATACGCCCCAAATGGTGAAATCCGCATCACCGGTCAGGAACGACCCGACCGGGTGCTTGTCTGCGTCAGCGACCAGGGCCCCGGCATTGCCCCTCAAGATGCCCCCTTTGTCTTTGACCGATTTTACCGCGCCCCCGACATGGCCCGCCATACCAAAGGCGCCGGTCTAGGCCTGTTTTTGACGCGCGCCATCATTGAAGCACACGGCGGACAAATTTGGATTGACCACCAGGCCGGTGCCGGGGCACGCATTTGCTTCTCCCTGCCACGCTAGCGCCCCCCTAACACCTTCACCGCAATTTGTCCATGCTTTTCCGCCCACCCTGCGCGCACCGCTTGCACAGGTAGTGGTATAATCAAACTCATCTTACAGAAAGACTGAGGGAAATCCTATGCCCCAAACCCGCACCGCTTGTCCACGCTGCCGCACGCCCATCCTGGCCGAAGTTGAGCAGCTCATTGATGTTTCTGCCGACCCACAGGCCAAACAGCGCCTGCTCAGCGGACAGCTGAACGTCGCCAATTGCCCATCTTGTGGCTATACCGGCATGTTGAGCATGCCGATTGTCTATCACGACCCCGACAAAGAATTACTACTAACCTACTTTCCCTCTGAGCTGGGCTTGCCTGTCAATGAACAGGAAAAACTGATCGGCCCGCTCATCACCCGCGTGGTTAACGCCCTGCCGCCCGAAAAGCGCAAGGCCTACCTCTTGCGCCCGCAAGCCATGCTGACCTTCCAAACCCTGATTGATCGCGTCCTGGAAGCGGATGGCATCACCCGTGAAATGATTGAAGGGCAACAACAACGTCTCAACCTGCTGCGCCGGTTGCTTTCCACCCCGCAGGCCGAAACGCGCGCCCAAATCATTCAACAAGAAGAAGCGCTGATTGACCAGGAATTCTTTGCCCTGCTCACCAGCCTCATTCAGGCACAAATTGCCGGCGGCGAAGAAAACACTGCCCGCGCCCTGGCCGCCCTCCAACAAGAATTGGTCAGCCAAACCAAGGTCGGGCAACAGCTCCAGGCCCAGGCCAGCGAAGTGCAAGCCGCCGTGCGCTCTCTGCAAGAAGCCAGCCAAACCGGCCTGACGCGCGAAAAACTGCTTGACCTGCTCATCGCTGCCCCAACCGAAATACGCCTCTCCACCCTGGTCGGGTACGCCCGCAACGGCCTGGATTATGAGTTCTTCCAAATTCTCACCAATCGTATTGAATCGGCCAATGAAGCCGACAAACCCCGCCTGATTGAACTGCGCAGCAAACTGGTTGAAATGACGCGCCAAATTGACGAACAAATGCGTCAGCGCATTGAAGCCGCCGTCAGGCTCGTCCAACAAATTGCCGACTCCAGCGACGTGGAAGCCAGCATGCGCCAACACGCTGAAGAAATTGACGATTTCTTTGTCGAGGCGCTCAAGCAAGAATTGCAAGCCGCCCGTCAGAAAGGCGACCTGGAACGCAGCGCCAAATTACAAACGGTTGCCAGCGTGTTGGAAAAGCTCTCTGCCCCACCCCCCGAAGTTGCCCTGATCCAAAACCTCATCAGCGCCAACAGCGAAGCCGAACAACGCCAATTGCTGCAAGAAAACAGCAGCATGGTCACGCCACAATTTTTGCAGGCCTTCAATCAGCTGACCCAACAAATGGAAGCTGAAGGCCAGGCCCCGGAAGTTGTTGCGCAGTTAAAAGAAGCCTACCGCGTTGCCATGCGCTTCTCAATGGAACAACGCTTCAAGAGCAACTAACCTTTGCCTATGAACACCCTCCTTGGTTACCGCTGTTCCGTCTGTCAGGCTGAATATAACCCCACACAGGTGCAATACACCTGCCCACGCGACGGCGGTAACCTGGATGTGCTGCTCGATATTTCTGCGTTGCAGCGTGCCTATCAGCCCGAAGACATCACCTCACGCCCGCAGGCATCCTTGTGGCGCTATCAGCCGCTCTTGCCGGTCAGCGAACCACAAGAGAGCGGCACACCGTTGCACAGCGCCGGTTGGACGCCGCTCTACCGCCCGGAACGCCTTGCCGTTTCCTTGGGCCTGCGGCAGCTTTGGCTAAAGGATGAGGGGCGCAATCCAACAGCATCGTTCAAAGACCGTGCCAGCGCCATTGTCGTTGCCCGCGCCCGCCAAATCGGCGCCAAAGTCGTCGTCACCGCCTCGACCGGCAATGCCGGTGCAGCCCTGGCCGGCATGGCTGCTGCCATTGGTCAGCGTGCCGTCATCCTGGCGCCGCGCACCGCTCCCCCAGCCAAAATTGCCCAACTGCTCATCTACGGCGCTCAAGTCATCCTGGTAGATGGCAACTATGACCAGGCCTTTGACCTGGCCGTTGAATCGGCGCGCGAGTTTGGCTGGTATTGTCGCAACACCGGCTACAACCCCTTCACCGCCGAAGGCAAGAAAACCGCCGCCTTTGAAATCTGGGAACAACTGCTGCTTGAAGAAGCGTTTGACCGCACCCTGACCATCTTCGTCTCCGTTGGTGATGGCAACATCATCTCTGGGCTGCACAAAGGCTTCAAAGACCTGCGCGATCTGGGTTGGCTAAACACCATGCCGCGTCTATTTGGCATTCAGGCCGAAGGCTCAGCTGCGGTTGCAACAGCATTTGCTGCCAACACCGAGACGATTACCCCCGTCCAGGCACACACCATTGCCGACAGCATCTCCGTAGACCTGCCGCGCGACGGTCTGCGCGCCCTCCGGGCTGCCCAGCAAACCAATGGCCGCTATCTTACCGTCAGCGATGACGAAATTCTAACTGCCATTGCCGAGCTTGGCAAAGTTGGCATCTTCGCCGAGCCCGCCGGAGCTACCGCGTATGCCGGGCTCAAAGCCGCCCTGCGTCAGGGACTGATTGCCAGCGATGACCCCGTGTTGGTGCTCAATACCGGCAGCGGGCTAAAAGACGTGCGCGCCGCCATGCAGGCCGTGTCACAGGCACCCGTCATCGAGCCAACCCTTAGCGCACTACGAGCAGCGCTTCGTTAGAAAAACTGCTTGCGTTGCTGCTTACACCCGCCATTGTCATCCACATAAAAACTCCCCCTCAAACACCGTCATCCTATTGCTTAACCTCCACAACTGCATCCCAAACCGTAATTCTCAATAAAAGGCTCGCCTCTCCGCCATAGCCCGAATGCCAGGAATCAGGCACATATTGGACGAATGCCATTCTGCCCTCATTGGTTAAGATGCAGATTGGCCCGGCAGAAAAATCGGGAATGCTTTTCTTAGAAAACCCCGCCAAATTCTCTACACAATCGTCATAACCAACAGTGTCTGTATAGAATATTTTGTATGAAGCCCCATCATTTCATCCATCAGCCCCAAATTCCTGCTGTT
>JAIWNK010000147.1 GCA_020216845.1 Anaerolinea sp.
ATGAAAATGTTAAGGATTTTTTGCGTCATATTTCGTTGATAGTTATAGATGAAGTTCATACGTATTCAGGGGTTTTTGGGTCGAATGCGGCTTTTTTGTTTCGTCGTCTTCAACACTTGATGTCTGTTCTGGGAGCATTTCCACAGTATATTTGTGCATCTGCTACGATAGCAGAACCGCAAAACCATCTCAAAAAGTTGCTTGGGGTAGAGTTTTCTGTTGTTGGAAAAGATAAGGATTCTTCGCCAAAGCAACAGGTTGACATACATCTTGCAAATCCACCAGGTCAATCTGATTTTTTGTCTGAAGTTGTCAAATTACTAAGCCACCTTTCTCATCAAACTGGGAAAAGATTTATAACTTTTGTAGACAGCAGAAAGCAGGTTGAATTAATTACGTCCATTATCCAAAGAGAAGGCCAAGAGGGTGATGACGCAGATAATATAGAAGATCATTGGGTACAAGCGACCCCACCTAAAACTATGAGCGAGTCAGCTGAGAATGGTGATGAGCAAGTTTTTGCCTTTGATGAAATAATTAATGTCTTAGAGACAATCGATGTTTTGCCATATCGGGCAGGTTATGAAGAAGCTGATAGAGCTAAAATCCAAGAGAGGCTTACAGAGGGAAAACTAAATGGTATTGTTAGCACAAGCGCATTGGAGTTAGGTATAGACATCCCATATTTAGAAGTCTGTATACTAGTTGGTGTTCCGCCATCGTCCACGAGCCTGCATCAAAGAATTGGACGGATTGGTAGACGTTCTAAAGGTGATGTTATTGTTATTAACAGCGGGGATGTTTATGACCAGGCGGTTTTTTCTAACCCTAAAAGTCTCGTGGAACGCCCAATGGCTGAAAGCACCCTTTATTTGGAAAATTCATATATCCAATATATTCATGCCTTGTGTTTGGCAAGGTTAGGTGGCGAACATGATCAGCTATCACCAAATGATGATGAAAGCTCGTTTTTTAGCCCTGTAAGTTGGGATGGTGAATTCATCCACTTGTGCAATCAAGAACGTTCAGGACAGCTACCTAAAGAATTTCAGAGCATGAAGTTGGAAGCGGGAGATAATCCAAATTATACTTTCCCTTTACGGGATGTTCAGAGCCAATTTAAAGTTGTGCTTAAGCAAGGCGGGATGACCGAATCTTTGGGCTCATTGTCTTATGGGCAACTCATGCGAGAAGCATATCCAGGAGCAGTTTATTATTATGCGACAATGCCTTATCGGGTAACTCGCATATCAGTTGTTTCTAGAACGATTGAAGTCCGAAAGGAGAAAAGATATACAACAAAGCCCCAAGCTTTGCCAATAATGATTTTCCCTAATGTCTCACAAGAAAACGTCTTTCAGGGGTTTTATCAAGGTGACCTTATTTGTTTTGAAAGTAATTTACAGGTCAGAGAATCAATCAATGGCATTAGAGAACGCAGAGGACGCGCAGAAAACATGTTCTCATATCCTTTACCTGCTAGCTTGGGGGTGGGCTCTAATTTATCGCTTTTTACCAGAAACTACTTTACAACGGGAGTAGTCATAACACACCCTGTTTTGAATCGAGAAGGGGTTGACTCCCATCTTATTGCTAGTTTGATTTATGAATCTTTCTTAATGCTTGTGCCTTTGGAAAGACAAGACGTCAATAATTCATCCGATAGGTTTAGACTTGAGTTTAAACCCATTAAAGAAGGTTGTAAATTTATAGCGATTTTTGACCAAACATACGGTAGTTTAAGATTGACTAGTCGTATCATGGAGCCCGGTCTTCTAAATAAAATCTTTCTGCAAACTCAGCAATTAATAGATGAGCAAAAATTACTTGAAGTTAACGAACTTACCCGTTGTGCGCTTGATGAGCTGATCAGAGAAACTCAAAAGCCAAGACGTTCTTTAGTATTTACTGGTAACGAAATTTTGCAAACGAATACAAATGCTGTTAGAGTAATATTGCCTAAGAGTAAGGGATTGTTGTTGACTATGGGTAATGAAGAGTTTTATGTCGAGCGAGTGTTTTTCTCTCCAGATGGCTTAAGATACGAGGGCAAAGTATCACAAATTAAAGACTCTTTGCAAGGAGCGACGCTCCTTCCATTAGTTGAGCATGTTATAGAAATCCCTGGGGAGAGTCAAGTTGGGTTATATCATTTTGAAACAGGTATGATTGAGGAGATTAGAATAAATCAAACAAAATTACCGCTAATCGAAGTTCCGCGAGAGGCGGTTGATACACGGAAGTTGAGGCTTGTGTTAGAAAATTACTTTGATTATTCCGAAATGATGGAGCTGTGCGAAGCAATAGGAGTAAGCGAAAAAATACTGGGCGATGGTAATAATAGCGAAAAAGCAAACAATTTGGTGTCTTTTGCTGAAAAATTAGGATATGTAAATTTGTTGCTGCAGAAAGCCTTTTTGCTTTACACACAAAGAAAATGGTGGTATAACGGATCTTGTGTAAAATGAGGGGAGCCGGTATCCTTAATGGTAACCACACCAAAGAAAGGACACACAATGGCTCCCAAGAAAAATGATACCCCACAGATGGAAGTAAGTCAAGAAGAATTTGCTTCAATGATGTATGAGAGGATGCGGATGGCAATTCGCAGCACGTTGGAAACAATATTGGAGGAAGAAATCGAAGCGGTGACATGCGCTGGGCGTTATGAACGAAGCCCGGAGCGACAGGATTACCGGAACGGAAGATACAACCGCGATCTTGGCACAACGGTAGGACAGATAGAGGAACTCAGCGTGCCGCGCACGCGCAAAGGATACCAGACGAAAGTATTTGAACGTTACCAACGCCGCCGGGGAGAAGTGGATGAAGCCATCCGCAGGATGTATGTGCAAGGGTTGAGCGACGAGCAGGTAGGGAATGTGGTGGAAGCGCTAACGGAAATGCATCCCAGCCCATCAACGGTATCCCGGGTATATCACAGCCTGGAGGGTGAATTTGAGGGCTGGAAAAAACGCTTATTGGAAACCCATTACTTGTATGCATTTGCGGATGGGACCTATTTCACGGTGATTTACAATGAAGAAGGCTGTAAAATGCCGATTCTAGCCGTCGTTGGCGTAAAAACGGATGGTCAAAAGGAATTGCTGGGCTTTCGTACCGGGGATCGGGAAAATGAACAAGCCTGGAAAGACTTGCTGGACGATTTGAAAGCACGCGGCATGGAAGAAGTTGATCTGTGGATCACCGACGGCGGGCAGGCGATGATCAATGCCATTGAGAGCCGCTTTCCCCAATCCAGGCGGCAACGTTGCGCCAAACATAAGATGGAGAATGTGCTTGGGTACATTCCTGAAAAACAACATGCGGAGGTGGAGCCGGAACTGAAGGGAATATTCTATCAGGATAGTCATGAGAAAGCCGAGCAGGCACTGGCTGCTTTTTGCGAGAAATTTGCCAGAGCCTATCCTTCAGCCATTGAATGTCTCAAACGCGACCAGGATGCTTTGCTCTCATTTTACGATTTCCCCAAAGAGCATTGGAAAACCATCCGTACCAGCAATGTGATTGAGCGTTTGTTCTGTGATGTCAAAAAGCGCACTCACAAAATGGCGGCCGCTTTTCGTAATGAGAATAGCTGCCTGCTCATGTTTTTTGCTATCACTCGCAGTCTGAAATTCAGGCGCATTTCTATGCCCAAAGAGGAAAACCGTGCCCCCAAGATTTTACACAACTCTTGACATACCACCAAGAAAATCCTAAGTGTGGATGTTGTCAGGCGCGTTGCAAGACGGACAAGGTAACAGTAAACGTAAATCAAGATCAAGGTATGCATATTGAGAGGATTGCTTAATGAACAAAAATGGAACTTCATCTCCACTTCCACAACACCCGCTGGCACAGTCGTTTTTGCTTCACGTCACACCTGGTGCACTGACAACAGTAGTATTTATAGCATTCAAGCCTATCTTTGACGGAAGTGGTTACCCGCCATTACTGGCATTCCTATTGGCGATCCTGTTCGTAGATGTGCCTGTCCTATTGGGAATTATGCTTTTTGAAGGCAAAAAATTAAACGGACGCCTGAGCTTGAAGGGCGTTGTGCTTTATCAGGAGAAAATATCTTGGGGCATGTTCGCTCTTGTTTTTATCGGCGCATTTGTTGTTGTGTTTTTGCTGATAACCCTCATAACCCCAATCAATGCCTTTTTGACCGAACGCCTTTTTTCTGGTTTGCCAAAATGGATGTTTCTTGAAGAACAATCCCAATATCTTGCTTACGCAGAGGGTGCCTTGGTAGTTACTTTTACATTTCAACTGGTGGTGACGGGCATCATCTTACCTTGGATTGAAGAGCTGTATTTTCGGGGCTACCTTTTACCGCGTATTTCGCGTTATGGGGTGTGGTCTCCGCTTATCGGCGGGTTGTTTTTTGGTCTTTATCACGCTTGGCAATTGTTTGGCTTTCTGACTGTGTTCTTACTCGGAACGATTCTAGGATATATTGTTTTGTGGAAACGGGATGTACGGTTAAGCATTGGTTTGCATGTGGTTGCGAATGCGTTTGCCCGTCTGGCGTTTTTGATGGCGGCATTGTCAATGTAATCTTTCGGTATGAGCGCGGTTGCACAAGGCATGGAGCCGCGCTGAGATTTTGGTAGGGAACACAAACGTTTGTCCAATTGATGACATATGCAAGCTTCGATTGCTCAAATCATTGCTCTGGTAACGTGGGGGAATGCTGTCTTGAAAGGGCGGGTTGTAGATGAGGTGAGCTTTTACCCGTCCAATAGCACGTTTACGTTTTGCGAATCCGTCAGGTTTTGTGACCTGGGCAGGGTAGGGGAGAAAAGTATATACGCGGCTGACCCGATCGCCTGGTTCAAACGCCTGAGGCAAGAAGGTGTGTCCGCGCTGCGCATGGTTTACAGGCCTTCGCAGAATATGGAAGCGATGCATCATGGACTTTCGGATCGAATATCGGTTGCCTTTGTGGGGGGCGGTGGTCGCTGGCTGATGGAGGCAGCAAAACCGACCGGCTATGACGATTGGCAAGTGCGTTGGCAAGTTGGCGAGTGCGGGCGCGAAGATCAAAGGATATGGCGGGTCACGTATGGCCGGATTGCAGTGGATGCTCCGCCGTTGCAACAGCAACGAGTTGATGCAGAAGAGATGAAGGCGCAACTGACCGAGACGCTTTCAAAGATTGCCAGGTTTGCCCGTGAACATCAGCTACAAGGCTTTGAGATGGCTTTTGTCGCAGCAATTGCTCGCCTTAACTCCCCCAATCCGCTTGAGGGCTTCTACCATGCAGATCTTGCCCCGCAGAATTTTCTCCCTGAGATTTCATTACAGCTCCTTGCCGCAGCGCAAGCCGCTTGGGTTTTTGGCGGGATGGGCTCTTGGAATGATATGGCATTTGAGGGGCAGGACGAAGTTGAATACAATGCGCTCTCAGAGGAGCTCTATCAAGGGCTCAATGCTGCCATCGTTGTAGCGGCCAATTCAAGTTCACAAACGTTGCCATAGCGCTTCAAAAGCGCAGTGGCAACGATGCTGCGTCAGGTGTCAGCGCAGGGCTGTAAGTTTCCCAAAATTAGGGGGTGTGAGCGCGCCCATGCGCCTTGACGGGCATAAAGAGAGGCATTGTTGAATTGGCGGCAAAACAGACTTGTCAGCGGCTATGGTTCTGTTGTAAACTGAAGGGAGAGGATGCTCGGTTTTTTAGAGTAGAGGAGGTTTGAATAGCATGGATATCTATCTTGCAGCGGAGCAGGCGTTTTTCCTGGTGCCACAAATTAGCCTGGAGGTGGCGCGTGATCGGGTGGAACAGAAAAAAGCCAGCTTGATGATGGGCACTATTGGAGCAATTTTTTCGCAGCCCAAAGCGGATGAGATCCGCTTGCTTTCGTTTGAGAGTCGTTTCGAACCTTATTGGGTGGTGCGGGCTTCTTCAAGCACCTTGTATGACCGCGAGCGAATTTACACGGTGCCAACCGGCGGGCCAGAGGTGAAAAGCGTGACCGTGTTGGGGCAGGAAGTGCAGGCTTTGCCGCAGGTTCGGGGGGCGGCGGTATTACAGTTGAATGTGATTGAACACTGTGTGCAGCAGCTGACTTCAGTGCAAATGGTGGATGGGATGACCGGTGGTCGCGGCGATTTTCAAAAATATCAGGCTGTGGCAAAGACGGAAATTGCGGATTTGAATACCTTTGCTCCGCCGGGGATGTTGGTGCTCGCGCCACAGGTGCGCGCCAGCGCGGTTGTGCGGCAGGTGACAGCTGAGGTGGTACAACCGGTGCAAAATGCGCAGGTGATCCATGAAGAACGGGTGGATGTGGAATTGATTGAGCTCAATTTTCGCCCGGTGTATGCTTTTGAGTATGAGTGGCCGAGCAAGAATCGGCGTGTGGTGATTGAAATGGATGCGGTCACGACGGAGGTTCGTTCCGGCGGCAAGCGTTGGGGGGATCAGCTCAAAGGGGTGCTGACGCGCGACCTGTTGTTTGATATCACGGCGGATGCAGTGGGGATGATTTTGCCGGGCGGTAGCATTGCTGTCAAGCTGGTCAAGGCAGTGGTGGATCGCGGAAAATAAAAAAAAAACAAGGGGCTGCTTGTAAAGGCAGCCCCTTGTGCTGAGCTTGATTAGCGCAATTGCATTTGCGGAGACATGTTTACCAGGTGCGGCAAACGTACGCCGCGCTGTCGCCGGATGGCGAGCGGGTGTGGCAGGGCCAGGCCAAAGCGCGAGGCACCCAGGTAAAGGATTTCCAGGATGAGGTCGCGGTAGCTGATGCCGCCTGCATTGGCAATCACGCACAGGTCACTGAAGCCGGGGGTCAGGCCGGGCAGGGTGTTGATTTCAATCAGGCAGGGTTGGCCCTGACCGTTGAGGCGCATGTCTACACGCGAGACATCCAACGCACCGACGGCCAGGTGAGCCTGGATGGCCAGGTCTTGCAGCTGACGGGCTAGAGCGCCTGGAATGGGTGCCGGGCAGAGGAAGTCGGGCACACCGGAATCGCCGGGGTGCAGGGTTTTGGCAGTGCGGCCATATACGCCGGGCGTGATGGAACGTCCAGCATCCACTTCCAGAACGGGCAGTCGGCAGAAGCCATTGGCTTCATACAGGCTGGGGCGGCGCGCCCAGCGTAGGGCATCTTTTCGCCCCAAGACGCCAACGGTGAATTCTCGTCCGCTGAGGAATTCCTCAACCAGGGCGGGTTGATGATAATTCTCGATCACCCACCGCACCTGTCTGCGCAGCTGCGTTTCATCATGGACGATGGAATGCTCCCCCATGCCCATGCCAGTGCCTTCGCGCGCGGGTTTGACGAAGAGTGGGAAGGTAAGCTGTGGGTCGAGCGCTTCTTCGGCGGTGTTGAATTCTTGAAAGCGAGCGGTCGGCAACCCGGCTTCGCGCCAAATGCGCTTGGTCATCGTCTTATCCAGCCCCAGTGCATTGGCAAGCACGCGCGAGGCAGTGTAGGGGATGCGCAGCATTTCGAGCAGAGCAGGCACCTGTGCTTCGCGCGCATCGCCGCCCAGGCCTTCTGCAATGTTGAAGCAGATGTCGGGTTGAACGTCGCGCAGGGCGAAGGGTAGATTGGAATCAGCGGGGAGAAAGATTGTGGTGTGCCCGTCCGATTCGATTGCATCCTGAATGGAGCGAATCGTTTCAGGGCGGTCAAATTCCGCACCGGCATCTTCTGGCCCATTGAGTGGCAACGCACTTTCCCCTTTCACGTTGGCAATCACGGCGACACGCCAGAGCTTTGCCGGACGCGGGGAACGACTCGGAGGTTTGTCCTCCTCAGCAATTTCTTGTTCATATTTGAACAATTCGTCCATCTTTTTTGACCTCAAAACAAAAAATTAGATGCTCAACGAGCAATCAAACTTGTAGTATAGTCCAATTGCACAAAAATACAAGCCCCTGACGAAAATTAATGGATTAGAAAAATTTTACTCGCGCCTAGGGTGCTGTGCATTTTTTGGGGGGGCTTCAGGCTGCGGCAGCCTGCCCGGCAATGGCGCCGCTGCTAAAAGCGAATTGCAGGTTGTAGCCGCCGCAGGGGCCGGTGACATCGAGCACTTCGCCGGCCAGGAAGAGGCCGGGGTGCAGGGTGGATTGCATGGACTGTGGGTCTACTTCGCTCAGCGGCACGCCGCCTGTTGAGACCTGGGCATATTCGAAGCCGCGCACGCCGCGCACTTCGAGTGCAATGTTGTGCAGGCTGTCGCGCAGGCGTTGCAGTGCTGCGGCGGATAGCTGCGAATACGTGGCGTTGAGCGGCAAACCGGCGCGTTCCAACAGCATGGGGGTGGCTTTGGGGGGCAAAAGGGTGCCGAGCAACACGCGCAGCGGGGTGGATTGTAATGGTTTGCGTTGCAGCAGGCGCTCAAAATCCTGGCCGAGTGTGCCGGGCAGCAGGTCGAGGCTTAGCGTGAGTGCCTGTCCGGGGCGGGTGCTGATGGCGTGGCTGAGATCCATGACGGCCGGGCCATTCAGCCCCCATTCGGTGACGATGAGGTTGCCGAAGGTGCGCGTGAGCACTGTTTCGCCCTGATAGAGTGTGGCGCCGACATCGAAACGCAGGCCTTGCAGTTTGTGCAGCGGGCGCGGGTCGGTCAGGACGGGGGCTAGTGCGGGATAGACGGGCAGCAAGCTGTGCCCCAGCGCTTGCAGGAGGGGCAGGCAATCGCCGCGTGAGCCCAGCGCCGGATAGGCCTTGCCGCCTGGGGCGAGAATCAGGCGCGAACAATGCAGGGTTGTGCCATCTTCCAGGTGCAGGGCAAAGCCATGTGCGGTGGGGTGCAGGTCGTTCAGGCGGGCGCTCATCCGTTGCCGAACGCCGGCCTGATGCAGGGCGGCGCCAAAGGCTTCGACAACTGCCTGTGCTGACTGTGAGCGTGGATAATACCATCCATCGGGGGTGGCGAAGGTTAGCAGGCCAATCTCTTCCAGGGTTTGCAGCAATTCGGGGCGGCCAAAACGTTGCAGCATGGTTTGCAGCCAGGTGGGGCTGCCGCTGCTGCTGATGTAGCGCTCAGCTGCAACCCCAGCATTGGTCAGGTTGCAGCGTCCGCTGCCGGTGACGAGGAGTTTGCGTCCGGGGGCGGGGTTGGCATCCAATAGCAACACCTCGCTGCCGTGCCAGGCGGCTTGCAGGGCAGCCATCAGCCCGGCTGGGCCGGCGCCGACGACAATCAGGGCTGCATCAGGCGTGGGTGAAGAGGCAGAGCGTTTCAATGTGGCCTGTTTGCGGGAACATATCAATGGGCTGGGCAACTTGCAGCTGATAGCCGGCAGCAAGCAGACGGTTGGTGTCGCGTGCCAGGGTGGCCAGGTCGCAGGAGATGTAGGCCAGATAGGGGGCGGCCATGCGCAGCAGGGCATCGAGGGCGGGGCGCTCCAGGCCGGCGCGCGGTGGGTCTACCAGGACGATGTCGGGGCGCAGCTGCAGGGCGGGCAGCACCTCCTCTGCAGCGCCGAGGTAAAGTTCGACGTGATCGAATTCATCCAGGTTGATAGCAAAGTCATCGCAGGCGCTGGGGGCAAGCTCGACGCCGATCAGCCGGGCGACGTGCGGGGCCAAAAAGGCCGAGAACAAGCCGACCCCACAATACACCTCCAACAAAGTGGTGTTGGGGGTGATGGGCAGGTTTTCCAATAGCCAGGTGACCATTTGACCAGCCTGAGCGTTGTTGACCTGGAAGAAGGATTGTGCCGAGACGACAAAGTCGCGCGCGTGTACGGGCATGAGCAAAGCGCTTTCGCCCGAAAGGACGATTTCGCCGGTGGGGGCGCTGTAAACCGCTGATAGCGGCAGGTCGAGTTCGAAGGCGGGCGGGTTGGGTTCGTCCCCCTCCAACAGCAATAACAGGTCTTCGTCTTTTCCCTGACGCAGGGTGACGCGTGTAATGCCCGATTCAGGCTCGAATTCCAGGCGGGGCCACAGGTCGTTGATGGCAATTTGTGGCAGGTGACACTCTCGAATGGCGACGAGCTGATGGCTGTTGGCTTGTTGGTAGC